>JBHHXO010000054.1:0-15996 GCA_046757125.1 Thiogranum sp. | reverse complement strand
TTTCATGTTAGAAATGCCACCCTCCCTTCAGACTCATTTCATATTGGACAAGGCTACCGGTAGACATCGCCGTCAGGCCAATTAAAATCGCCCGGGACCTGCCGGATTCAGCGGGGTGTCTGATTATTTACACCGAAGCCGCGGCAGCCATGCCAGGCTAGCGCGGCACTCAACAAGAGGACTCACATGAAATCGCTACGAATCTGCGTGCTGGGCGGCACAGGCTTTATCGGCTCACACCTGGTATTCCGCCTGGCTGCCCTGGGGCACGCCGTCACCGTCCTGACCCGCCGCCCCGAACGGCACCGCGAGTTCCGCATCGGTTCGAGTGTGCGGTTACTGAAAATCGATCCCTACGACGAGGATGCCCTGCTAGGCGCGATTCAGGACACGGACTGCGTTATCAACCTGGTCGGGATTCTCAACGAAGAAGGCAAGAGCACCTTCCAGGGCGCCCACGTCGACCTGCCGCGCAACCTCGTCAAGGTGATGCGTACTGCCGGTGTTTCGCGCCTGTTGCACATGAGTGCGCTGAACGCCAACGTGAACGAATCGCACAGCCGTTACCTGAAGTCCAAGGGCCAGGGTGAAGACATGGTGCACCAGGCGCCCGGCCTGGAAGTCACCAGCTTCCGGCCTTCGGTCGTGTTCGGGCCGGGGGACAGCTTTTTCAACCGCTTTGCAGCGCTGCTGCGCCTGTCCCCCGTGCTGTTTCCACTGGCCTGCGCCGGCTCACGGTTCGCGCCGGTCTATGCAGGCGATGTTACCAGCGCCTTTGTCAGGGCGCTCGACGATAGCAGCCTCGTCGGCCGGCGCCTGGAGCTGTGCGGCCCCGGGACATACAGCCTGCAGCAGCTGGTGCAATACACCGCACAGGTCGTCGGCCGCAACACGCGGGTTATCGGCCTGCCCGATTTTGCCGCCCGCATCCAGGCGCGCCTGCTGGGGCTGGTGCCGGGCAAACCGTTCACTATCGACAACTATTACTCGCTGCAACGGGACAGCGTATGCAGGGAACCGGCCTTTGCCGCCCTGGGCATCACGCCGCGCTCGGTCGAGGCCATCGTCCCGACCTACCTGGGCGGTGACTCCACGCGCGCACAGTATTTCCGCTACCGGGCACAGGCACGCCGATCCTGATGGAGGTCTACCTGGTAGGCGGAGCGGTGCGCGACAAACTGCTCGGCCTGCCGGTGCAGGAAAAGGACTGGGTGGTCGTGGGCGCTTCCCCGCAGGACATGCTCGACCGGGGCTACAGACAGGTCGGCAAGGACTTCCCGGTATTCCTGCACCCCGAAACCGGCGAGGAGTACGCGCTGGCGCGCACCGAACGCAAGACCGGCCCCGGTTACAGGGGTTTTGCCTTTCACGCCGGCCCCGACATCACGCTGGAACAGGACCTGGAGCGCCGCGATCTGACCATCAATGCCATCGCCGAAGCGCCTGACGGCACCCTCATCGATCCCTACCATGGCCAGGAAGACCTTCGGCTCGGCCTGCTGCGCCACGTCAGCCCGGCCTTCGCCGAAGACCCGGTACGCATCCTGCGCGTAGCGCGCTTTGCTGCGCGCTTCAGCAAGCTCGGCTTCAAGGTGGCGCACACCACCAACGCCCTGATGCGCGACATGGTCAGCAATGGCGAAGTCAATCACCTGGTCGCCGAGCGTGTCTGGCTGGAGCTGGAAAAAGCCCTCGCCACGGATGCACCGCACCGCTTTTTCACGGTACTGCGCGGCTGCGGCGCGCTGGCTGTGCTGTTCCCGGAAATCGACCGCGCATACCCGGACAGCGGACCGGCCCACGCCGGAGACCGGCTTCCGCACACGCTCGAGGCACTGCAATCCAGCGTCGCGGGCAGCGCTGACCCGCGCATACGTTTCAGCGTATTGATGTATGCACTGGGCAACGAACAAACGGAACAGCAGCGCATTGCGCAGGTGCAGTCCGTCTGCGCGCGCCTGCACGCACCCAACGCCTATGCGCAGCTTGCGCTGGCCGCCATCAGGCTTGCACAGTACGCACGCAGCAAAACCCCGGCGGATACGCTCAAACTCATGGAGTCCGGTGGCGCTTTCAAAAACACCGGGCGCTGGCAGCAACTGCTGTCCGTCTACGTAGCGACTGGTCTGCTCGACAGGGGCGCCGCCGACAGACTCCTGGCAATGGCGGAAAAAGCCGGCGCTGTAAATGCCGCCCGGCTCGATGACCCGGGCCTGCAAGGCCCTGCGATCGGTGCTGCAATACACGCAAAAAGGCTACAGCTCATTGAAAAAGAATACTGATTCCCGGGCCTCACGGCACACGGACAAAATCGACCGGCAACGCAAAGTACAGCGTGGCCGCGATGAGGAGCAGGATCGTCACAGGAACAGCGCAAACAGCACAATACCCAGCACGAAACGGTAAATCACAAAGGGCAGCATGCCCACGCGGTCCAGCAGCTTCAGAAAATAATGTATGCAGGCATAGGCGCTGGCCGCTGACACCGCCACGCCGGTCAGCATCGGCACCCATTCAACGATCTCTCCGGCAAGCAGCAGCCTGCGCGTTTCATAACCGGCCGCCATCAGGATGGCCGGTATCGACAGCAGGAAGGAAAAGCGCGCCGCGGCCTTGCGATCCAGTCCGACCAGCAAGCCGGCAGTAATAGTCGCGCCCGAGCGGGACGTCCCGGGAATCAGCGCCAGCGCCTGCGCAAAAGCGATTACCGCGATCCGTCCCGCGTTAAGGCGGTATTCACAACGCGTTTGCGGCCCCTTGATGTCGGCGTACCACAGCAACGCACCAAACAGGATCGTGGTAGTCGCAATAACCAGCGGAGAACGCAGGCCGGTTTCGATGTAATCGTGAAACAGCAAACCGAAAAAACCCAGCGGGATGGTGCCCAGCAACACGGCCCAGGCCAGTCTGGCTTCTTCATCCGGGTAGCGCGTACCCAGCGAGCGGAACCAGGATGACATCATACCGGCCAGCTCGACGCGGAAATACAGGACGACGGCCGTCAGCGTACCGAAGTGCACCGCCACGTCGAATGCCAGGCCCTGGTCCGGCCAGTCGGACAGCATCGGTACCAGGATCAGGTGCGCTGAACTCGAGATGGGAAGGAATTCGGTGAGACCCTGTACCAGGGCCAGAACAAATGCGTGAAAAATATCCATAACGACCTTTATAAACGACTGCGCAGATCCTGAGCGACAAAGCCCCGGACAGCCTTTCCGGGCTCGCGTGAAAACCCCATCACCTTGAAACGTTCGCCCATTTCACCGGGCAACACCAGACGCTTGGCTTCATTGCTCAGCTGCAGATAATGCGCCGTATCGTCAGGGCCGACTTCCGCCAGCAGCCGGTCGAGACCACAGGCGAGCAGAAACTGTGCCTGGCTGGTGTAGCCTTCCAGGTGCATACCGGCGTCGCCGGCCGCTTCTGCGATAGCGGTAAAATCCACGAAGGCTGTAATATCCTGCAGCCCCGGGTAACGCAGCGGGTCGGCGTTTGCCGTATGCCGGTAGTGGCATATCAGGGTACCCATGGAACGCTGCGGATGGTAATACTCGCTGCGCCCGTAACCGTAATCAATCAGCAGCAGCAGGCCCTGCGCGAGACAATCCGCAAGACTGCCGATCCAGGCAGGCAGTGCGGGACAATACTCTGATACATAATTCCCTTGCCACTGCCCCTGCTGTGCCAGCCGGCTGACATGCGTCCCGAGTTCATCGTCGGCGGGATACTCGCATTCCAGCAGGCCGTCATTGTCCCGGGCTACGCCAAGCTCCCTGATGCCGTCCCCGCTCCAGCGGAAGCGCCTGACCGGCAACGCATCCGCGACCTCGTTGGCAAATATCACACCGCTGAAAGACTGCTGCGGAAGCGCGTCCAGCCATTCCACCCGGGCCGCAAAATCAGGCGCCCTGTCACGCAGCGTTTGCGCCTGCAGGGCACGCATCGCCGCACTGCGCTCGAGGATGTAATAGTGTTCCGGCAAGGCATCGAGCGTCTGCAGTGCATGCAGCAGCTGCGCAGCAAGTATGCCGCTGCCGGCTCCCAGCTCCAGCACCATACCCTGCCCAAGCGGCTGCAGCGCCGATGCCACGCACTGCGCCAGGCAGCGTGCAAACAGACTTCCGGTCTCGGGCGCGGTGATAAAGTCACCCTGCTCTCCAAACGGCATCAGGCCATTGCTGTAATACCCGAGCCCGGGCTCATACAGGGCGGCTTCCATGTATTCCTCGAAAGGGATGCACCCGCCGCTGCGCTCGATACGCGCACGAATTTCCTGCAGCAGCGCAGCGCTGACGGCACCGGCTTCAGCGCCGGGCGGTGGTAATGACACGGGCATCCTGCAGCGGAGCTATTTTTCCAGCGGCCACATCGGCTGTGCGGTCGGGTCGAATGCATCCCACATCATGGAAAAACTGAAGCCGGTAACGGGGTGTTTCCTGTCACCGGCGATTTCAGCCAGCGGCTGAAGCACAAAAGCGTATTCCAGGATCTCCGGCCGCGGCAATTTCAGATGCGGCTCGTCCAGAACCAGGTCACCATAGAGCAACAGGTCCAGATCCAGGGTACGGCTGCTGAACTTGCCAACACTGCGGTCCCGACCGTGTTTATCCTCGATCCGGTTCAATACCTCCAGCACCTGCTGTGGTGTCTGGCCGGTTTCGAACGCAACCACCAGGTTGTAGAAAGCATCGCCTTCAAAACCCACCGCCTCGGTTTCGAAAGTCCGTGACTGCTGCAGCTCACCATATTCCCCGGCCAGGTCACCCAGGGCGCTGGCAATGTTACGTTCACGATCGATATTACTCCCGACACTGACATACACCTTCACCATGCATTCAACTCCCTGCTGCGCCTCTCTCGATTATGACGCCCACTCCGCGGGCGCCGCGTACTGCACCGCCCTTGTTTAAAACCAGGCGCACCCAGGGCACGGAAAATTCCTCCCGCACCATATCCACGACCCGTTCAGCCAGTGTTTCCACCAGCTGAAAGCGACTGTCCTCGACGAAACTGATAACCCGTTTGGCAACGGCCTTGTAGTTCAGCGCGTCCTCGATCCGGTCGCTGGCCGCCGCCTTTGCAATATCCGTGGCCATTTCCAGGTCGATATGCAGGGTTTGCCGGATTGAACGTTCCCAGTCGTAGATACCGATCACCGTATCGATACGGAGATCGCGTATAAAAATAATATCCATGCCGCCCGTTCATTGCTGTAAACAATCAGGCAACTATATACAGATTGCCGGGCGCCCTCCAGCAATACCGGCATTCGTGGCACGCTTGACCGCACAGCGCGAAAGCTTTCCAATAGCCTGTATGACCATGAACCTGCTCCTGATCGTGGCCGGCTACCTGCTGGGCTCGCTGTCGTCTGCCATCATTACCTGCCGTTTGCTGGGCCTGCCCGACCCGCGCAGCCAGGGTTCGGGCACCCCGGGCGCCACCAACGTATTACGCATCGGCGGTAAAAAAGCGGCCGCCATTACGCTCGTCGGGGACATGCTCAAGGGCCTGCTGCCGGTACTCGCCGCCAAAGCCCTGGGTGCCGACATCGGCATACAGGCCGCCGTCGCCGTCGCCGCCTTCCTCGGCCACCTGTACCCGCTCTTCTTCGGCTTCAAGGGCGGGAAAGGAGTGGCAACGGCGCTCGGTGTGTTGCTGGGCCTGCACTGGCCGGTCGGCCTGCTGACCATCGCCACCTGGCTGGTCATTGCGAAGGTTTTCAAAATCTCGTCGCTGGCCGCATTACTCGCCATCCTGGTAACGCCACTCTATATATGGTGGCTGATACCAGAGCAATCGCTGCTGCTGGCCATGCTGCTCATGGGTACGCTGCTGTTCTGGCGCCATCGCTCGAACATAAAAGGCCTGCTGGCCGGCAGCGAGGGGAAAATAGGTGGCGGGTGACGCCCGCACCCGGTTTTTCTAGGCTGTAACTGCTTCCAGTTCTTCCAGCGACCAGCGCGGCCGCACTTCGATCTCCAGCCCCTGCTGCTGACCGGCACTCAAACGGCACGCCCCCGCGTAGGCAATCATCGCCCCGTTATCGGTACAGAATTCCAGGCGCGGGTAGAACACTTCACCGCCAAGCTCCTCACCCAGCGCATTCAGTCCCTCGCGCAAGGCCCGGTTGGCGCCCACGCCACCCGCCACGACCAGCCGCGATATACCGGACTGGCGCAGCGCGCGGCGGCACTTGATAACCATGGTATCGACCACTGCATCCTGGAAGGCGCGGGCAATATCGGCACAGGTCTGCTGATCGCCACCGTGCGCCTGGCAGGTCGTCAGTGCGAAGGTTTTCAGCCCGCTGAAACTGAAATCCAGGCCCGGCCGGTCGGTCATCGGCCGGGGAAAACGAAACCGGTCAGGATCACCCTGCCCGGCCAGTTGCGCCAGCAGCGGCCCGCCCGGGTAAGCCAGCCCCAGCAACTTGGCGGTTTTATCGAACGCCTCGCCTGCCGCGTCGTCCAGCGTGTCTCCCAGTATCCGGTAGGCGCCGACACCGTCCACCCGCACCAGCAGGGTATGTCCGCCCGAAACCAGCAGGGCCACAAAAGGAAATTCCGGCGCCGGCGTCTCCAGCATGGGCGCCAGCAGGTGACCCTCCATGTGGTGCACACCCACTGCAGGCACCCCCCAGCTCCATGCCAGGCTGCGGCCGATCGCGGCGCCTACCATCAACGCGCCAATCAGACCAGGGCCGGCCGTATAGGCTACTCCATTGATATCACAGCTCTTTATGCCTGCTTCATCCAGCACCGAACGCAACAGCGGCAAGGCCTTGCGCACGTGGTCACGCGACGCCAGCTCCGGCACCACGCCACCGTACTGCGCGTGCAGATCGACCTGGCTGTGCAGCGCGTGACCCAGCAGGCCGGCCCCGGTATCAAACAGGGCGACACCGGTTTCATCACAGGACGACTCAATTCCCAGTACAAGCATGCCGTTATGGTACCGGTGCCGGCGCCAGCCTGAAACAGGCATGAACGCTTCCACCCCGAAATCATCGATTTACCTTTCCCGGGCGCGTTGGTACACTACGCGCCCTTAATTTTCCGATTCATGAGGAAACGGCTTTGCCACAAGTAAAAGTACGTGAAAACGAGCCTTTCGAGGTCGCCCTGCGACGCTTCAAGCGCTCTTGCGAAAAGGCGGGCATCCTGTCCGAAGTCCGCCGCCGTGAGTTTTACGAGAAACCCACCCAGGAACGCAAGCGCAAGCAGGCAGCCGCCGTAAAACGCCACGCCAAGAAAGTCTCACGCGAAAACGCACGCCGTACCCGCCTGTATTAATCCCCGCTCCGGTCACCCATCGTGTCCCTGAAGGACAGGCTCCAGCAGGATATGAAAGACGCCATGCGTGGCGGCGACAAGCCGCGGCTGGGCGTGATTCGCCTGATTCTTGCCGCCATCAAGCAACGCGAGGTGGACGAACGCACCGAACTCGACGATGCGCAGATCACTTCTGTGCTGGACAAGATGTCGAAGCAGCGCCGGGACTCCCTCGACCAGTATGAAAAAGCCGGTCGCGACGACCTGGCCGGGCAGGAGCAATTTGAGCTCGACCTGCTGAAATCCTACCTGCCCGAGCCGCTCGACGACGCCGAAATCGATGCACTGATCGAAGCCGCCGTTCAGGCCACCGGCGCCAGCAGCATGAAAGACATGGGCAAGGTCATGGGTCAGCTCAGGAGCAAGCTGCAGGGACGCGCCGATATGGGCGCGGTCAGCGGCAAGATCAAGGCCCGCCTGGCCTGAACCGGTAACGCGCCCGGCTCGTCACCCTGGCCACGAACCACACGGCGACGCGAAACTGTTCGCGGGCAAGCCCGCTCCTGCGGGGATCTTCATTTTTTTACAGGTTTCACCGCTAAGCGACTAACATATCCTCCATGGCCGGCCGCATTCCGCAAACCTTTATCGACGACCTGCTCAACCGGGTCGATATCGTGCAGGTCATCGAAGCACGCCTGGAGCTGAAAAAGGCCGGCCGCGAGTACCAGGCCTGCTGCCCCTTCCACAACGAGAAAACCCCGTCCTTCACAGTCAGCCCGAACAAGCAGTTCTACCACTGCTTCGGCTGCGGCGCCCACGGCAGCGCCGTCGGCTTCCTGATGGACTATGAAAACCTGGAATTTCCCGAGGCCATAGAAGAACTCGCGCACTCGGCGGGCCTGGAAGTACCGCGCGAGGCGGGCAGCGATTTTCACCCGGATCCGCGCAGGGAAGATCACTACGGCCTGCTGCAGCGCGCGGACCGGTTCTACCGCAGCCGGCTGCGCGAACACGCACAGTCCGCAAAGGCGGTGGACTACCTGAAACAACGTGGCCTGAGCGGTGAAATAGCATCCACCTTCGGGCTCGGCTATGCGCCACCGGGCTGGGACGTGCTGCTGAAACACCTGGGCCCCGATACCGATACACAAAACGCAGCCGTTGAGCTCGGTCTGCTGATACGCAAGGACGACGGCCGCCTGTATGACCGTTTCCGTGACCGCGTCATGTTCCCGATCCGCGACCGCCGCGGCCGCACCATCGGCTTTGGCGGGCGCGTGCTGGGCGACGAGAAACCCAAATACATGAACAGCCCGGAAAGCCCGGTATTCCACAAGGGGCAGGAGCTGTACGGGCTGTTTGAAGCGCGCAAGGCCGGCCAGAAGCTGGACCGCCTGCTGGTCGTCGAAGGCTATATGGATGTAGTAGCACTGGCACAGTTCGGCCTGAGCAACGCTGTCGCTACACTGGGCACCGCAACCACGCCCGAACACCTGGAACGGCTGTTTCGCACGGTGCAGGAAGTGGTGTTCTGTTTCGACGGGGACAACGCCGGTCGCCGCGCTGCCTGGCGGGCGCTGGAAAACGCGCTGCCCGTGCTGCGCGAAGGCCGGGAAGCGCGTTTCCTGTTCCTGCCCGAAGGTGAGGACCCCGACAGCCTGGTACGGCGCATAGGCCGGGAAGCTTTTCAGGAAAAAACTGTCGATGCAGTCCCACTTTCGAGGTTTTTCTATGAATCGCTCAGCCGGCAGGTCGATACCTGTAGTGTCGATGGACGGGCGCACCTGGTGGAACTGGCGCGGCCGCTGCTGCAGAAATTACCGGACTCGGTATTCCGTGACCTGATGCTGGACCAGCTTTCGCAGCACAGCGGCCTCCATGCGGAGCAACTGCATAAACGCGTCTTCGACAACCCGGCAACCGTGTCAGCAGAGCAGCCCCGCCGGCGTTCACACAGCTCCGGCCCCAGTCCGGTGCGTATGGCGATCCGCCTGCTGCTGGAACAGCCGGAACTCGGGGCAGGGATTCAATGTCCATCCGGATTCGAAGACCTGGAAGTGGCCGGTGTCGGGTTACTGGTGGAACTGCTTGAATTATTGCAGCAGCACCCGCATTTATCGCTGGGAGGCATTCTCGAGCACTGGCGCGGCAAACCCGAGGAAGCGCACCTGGCCAGGCTCGCGACACAGCCACTGGAAGTCCCTGTGGAAGGATATGCAGAGGAATTTCTTGGCGCCATACAGCGTCTGCTTGAACAGCGGACCCGCCAACGCACCGAGCAACTGCTTTTGCAGGAACAGGGGCAGGGCTTGACGGGTGCCGAGAAAATGGAGTTAAAACAGTTACTTGTAGAGCATCACTCCATCTCGTGATGATGCCTATAAGAAACAACAGAACTGGCTAATATAGCCTGCGTAGGCTACAATGGTCGTTTGACTTTTTACCGGACAACTACGTAACGGGGACACCAGCGGGTGATGAACCAGGACCAACAATCGCAACTCAAGCTGTTGATCGCAAAAGGCAAGGAACAGGGGTTCCTGACCTATGCCGAAGTCAATGATCACCTGCCCGACGACATCGTCGATCCTGAACAGATCGAAGACATTATCGGCATGATTAACGACATGGGGATCCAGGTGCATGAAACGGCGCCGGATGCGGATACCCTGATACTCTCCAGCGCCGCCAGCAGCACCGACGAAGTCGCTGCAGAAGAAGCTGCCGCCGCGCTGGCAACCGTCGACAGCGAATTCGGCCGCACCACCGATCCGGTGCGCATGTACATGCGCGAAATGGGTACGGTCGAACTGCTGACCCGCGAAGGCGAAATCGAAATCGCCAAGCGTATCGAGGACGGCCTGAGCCAGGTGTATTCAGCACTGGCCAGCTACCCCGACTCTTCCCGCGTGCTGCTCGCCGAATACGAGAAGGTCATGGCCGGCGACGCCCGGCTCTCCGACCTGTTCACCGCCTTTATCGACCCGAATGCCGCCGATGAACCCATCCCGGCGCCGGGCGCCCAGCGTGCCGCCGCATCCGACGATAGCGACGATGACGACACAGAAACCGCGGCACCGGATACCGGCCCCGACCCGGAAGAAACCCGTATTTTCTTCGCCGACCTGAAGAAAACCTACGACAAGTGGCTGACCGCGCTCAACAGCAAGAACAAGAACCAGGCAAAGATCGAGAAACTGCGCGCACAGATTGTCGCGCACCTGGCCTGCCTGAAACTGGCGCCGCGCATGGTCGAGGTGCTGACGGCCAACCTGCGCAAGAGCGTCGCGCAGATCCGTTCGCATGAACGCGTCATCATGGACATCTGCGTGCACAAGGCGCTCATGCCGCGCAAGGATTTCATCACCTCCTTCCCGGACAATGAGACCGACCTGAAATGGCTGGACCAGCAAATCAGTGGCGGACACAAGTATTCCCCGGTGCTGGAACAGCACAAGGAAGAGATCCTGCGCGCCCAGAACCGGCTGGTTAACATCCAGAACATGTCCAGCCTGATGATCAACGGCATCAAGGACATCAACCGCCGCATGTCGATCGGGGAGGCCAAGGCGCGGCGCGCCAAGAAAGAAATGGTGGAAGCCAACCTGCGCCTGGTGATCTCCATTGCCAAGAAATACACCAACCGCGGCCTGCAGTTCCTGGACCTGATCCAGGAAGGCAACATCGGCCTGATGAAGGCGGTCGACAAGTTCGAATACCGCCGCGGTTACAAGTTCTCGACCTATGCCACCTGGTGGATCCGCCAGGCCATCACGCGCTCCATTGCCGACCAGGCGCGCACCATCCGTATCCCGGTGCATATGATCGAGACCATCAACAAACTGAACCGCATCTCGCGCCAGATGCTGCAGGAAATGGGTCGCGAGCCCACGCCCGAAGAACTGGCCGAGCGCATGGACATGCCGGAAGACAAGGTGCGCAAGGTGCTCAAGATTGCCAAGGAGCCCATCTCGATGGAGACTCCGATCGGCGATGATGAGGATTCACACCTGGGTGACTTCATCGAGGACAGCAACATCGACTCGCCGGTCGATTCCGCCTCCGGCGCCGGCCTTAAAGAAGCCACCCAGGGCGTGCTGTCCGGCCTCACCCCGCGTGAAGCCAAGGTGCTGCGTATGCGCTTCGGTATCGATATGAACACCGATCACACGCTGGAAGAAGTCGGCAAGCAGTTCGACGTCACCCGCGAACGCATCCGGCAGATCGAAGCCAAGGCATTGCGCAAACTGCGTCATCCGAGCCGCTCGGAGCAGCTGCGTAGTTTCCTGGAAATCGAGTAAGGCCCTGACAGAGTGCGTCACTGACAGGTGACGCACTCCCTTTCACACGGTACACTTCCGCACCATCACGGGCCTGTAGCTCAGTTGGTTAGAGCAGGGGACTCATAATCCCTTGGTCCCAGGTTCGAGTCCTGGCGGGCCCACCAATCCAGACAGTACCTTACGCTACCTCGTATTGTATTGGTGCGTGCTTCGGTACACTTTCGGTCTACAACAGTCCCGCCCTTCGCAGATGCCTGGTAACACGGCGCTCAACTTCTCCAAAGTGTGGAATCTCACCCGGTACATGCTCACGCAACTCCGCTTCCCATCGCTTTCGATATTGACCGATGCGTTCTCGGTACCGCACTGCAAAGGCATCGGGGTCGATGCCTCTGTGCTTTGCCTTCGGCCTGAAAACCATTGCTGCTTCTGTTGCATCCACCTGTACTTCTTCAAACAAGAGAAACAGATCGAACAGGTCGCGACACTGAAGGCGCTGGATTACGCAACGTAGCTTCTCACCAGTGATCTCGAGCAAAGTATACACATGCACGCTTGCATCCTCCGGCAGATCTGGCCAGCGTGGCAAAAGGTGTTGCCTTTCCGTATTCAGTACCAGTTCGTCATCAGCAAGATCGAGTTTGAGTGTACGTTCCCGTCCAAGTGGACCGACATATGCGATTCGGGGTGGTTCGTCGTCAGTCAGATGGAGTCCTTCGACTGATCCGCCGGTACTTCCAAGCACACGGGTTATCGCCTCGTAGCCATCTTCGATAGAACCCGAGACCAGCGAAAAGTCCAGATCTGCTGAGTAGCGGTACTCATCCATGTGGCAGAGCCGCAATGCGGTTCCACCCTTGAATACCAGACCGGTGTCATTACCCAGCGTTGCAAAACCGGCAACCACATGTGCCAGGACATAATCTCGCTCAACCGTTATTGCTGGGACGTTGTCCCGTGCTGCCCGACGGGTAATGTGTGCTTTGGTAATCATTGTTTAACCACGCTGGCGATTTCATCCGGCGTTTGTTGCCAGCGAATGCGCCAGTGCGCATCCCTCCAGCAGTAAGACATGTTCCCACCGGGTTCAAGATCAAGATCAGCGGTTATTGGCTTGAGCGGGTGAAATCGGCCAGCCAGGCCTTCTATTTCCAACGTATCCACTATGGATCCAATCCGGCGCAATGCGGCTGCCCAACCGAGGTCCCGGGCATAGTCGATGAGTGCTGTGACATCGATTCTGTTACCGGCTGTCGCGATGGCTTCAGCCAGCACCGTAGCACCACCAACAAGATTCGGTCGCATGGCTGCATCCAGCAGCGCACGTTCAACGTCGGAGACCCAGGATGAACCACACGCAATCGCGCCAATACTGATGCTGGTTTCGGTTTCCCGAACAATGTGCAGGGACCTGCCGGATAAAGTCTTCACACGGATGCGCCTGGAAGTCGCGACATATATGGACCGGGCTGGATGAACAATGAGGTCATGTTCGTCCAGCGCCGTTCTGTATGCCATGCGATGAGGTATGCCTGCAAAGGCTGCGCCCACCGCCAGCGCGACCTCTTCGGCAACCGATGGCGTACCCAGTACGCCTAACTGGCGGATCACATAATGCCCACGACGAACACGATCAATCAGGCCTGCTGTGAGCATGCGGCGCAGCAGGTTGCCGGTCGCAGAGGGTGATTGTCCGAAACGCTGTTGGGCCTCACCAAAGGTGAAGTGTGTCTTGCCATCTGCAACCAGGTCATCCACCAGTCTCAGGGCAGCATTGTGTGAATCATGGCTCATAGTTCACGCTTATCGTGAAATAACGCCATTATTATACTATATATATTGTTGTGTAAGGACACTTATTCACGATAATCGTGAATAAAGCGCCCCTTTACACTCCTTGCTACTACTAAAGCTGTGGCTAACCAATATCAGAGCCGCAAGGACAATGGCTGATGCTATTTTTTGAAAAAAAGATACCCGATCTGCGGTACTCTCCCGGTACACCGCCCAGTTTTTACTCCCTGCGCCAATCCAGTATAATCAGTAACTTATTGATTTTACTGGCCCTCATAATCCCTTGGTCCCAGGTTCGAGTCCTGGCGGGCCCACCAATCCAGACAGTAACTTACGCTACTGTGTTGATTTGCACCGAAGATTGATCCAACAGAGCCAGATATTTGCATTCTGCTTTGACCCGTCTCCGCCGAGAATTGTTTGTTTGTGACCAGATACTTACGGTGGTTCCGGTGGAGCATGTTTCAGTGCAAATGGTGGGTCACTTTTCGGTGCAATTTGACACACCTCGTAGCCATCTTCGATAGAACCCGAGACCAGCGAAAAGTCCAGATCTGCTGAGTAGCGGTACTCATCCATGTGGCAGAGCCGCAATGCGGTTCCACCCTTGAATACCAGACCGGTGCGTTACCCAGCCAAACGGAACTGGTAGCCCATTCACCGACACCATCGAGGCAGAGCACCGCAGCCTTGTCAAAAGGGCTGGGAAAAAATGCAGAGGCGGCATGTGACTGGTGATGCTCGGTGAATAATAACGGTGGCAGCAATTCCTCTTTGGTATCGCCCAGTATGGACAGCTCTTTTTCAATACCGTCTTGAGAAACAGTTTGTCCTTGAGCCAGACCGGCATGGCGGCCACAAATGATCTGAACCCGCTCGGGACGAATGACAGATAGGTTTCCAACAACCGTTCAAACTTCAGTAGTGGTTTATCGTAAAAAACCACGTAATCGACTTTTTCGAGCGGAATATCCGCCTCGGAAAGGCAGTAGGCGATCGCATGACCGGGGAAAGCGGCATCATGCTTCTTCCGGGTAAAACGTTCCTCCTGGGCCGCCGCCATGATTTGCCCATTCTGAACCAGCGCGGCTGCGCTGTCATGGTAATAGGCGGAAATTCCGAGGATACTGGTCATAAAACCCGGGTTCTGGGCGCAAGATAGAATCTGGCCTGGTTATCATTCATCAGCGCGCGGCCCAGGCTCAGGCAATTTTAATTCGCCACTCAGGTATTGATTAACGACCTGGCCTGATATTTTGACCGCGTCACGGTTTATGTATGGCCGCTGTTTCTGGATTTCCTTCCAGCTGGCGGAGGACTGAAAGGCCTGAACTTTTCCTGCTTCATCTTGTGTCAGGCTGCTTTTCTGAGATTTATTACCGCTTACGTATAAAGAGACGGATTTTTTACCCGCCTCAGAACCGAAAAACTTATTTGCTTCTATCAGCGTCTGTCTGGAGAGATGTTTGTATACAGGCGCATATATGGCCGTCACATTTTTAATACTGGAAAACATAGCAAGCATTTTTTCTTCATCCTTGATACTTATTTCTGTACCGGATTTACGCATTTCACTGATTACATATTTTAATACCCGGTTAATGAATATATCTGCGCGTTGTAATCCCATATACTCAATAATCAGGTCTAATGTAGCTAACTCTTTTCCCTTTATATTCTTCCCAATGAGTTTTTTCTGTATAAGATAATCCGCGATAATTTCAGCGCGCTTTCTATTTCCGTTTCCATTCATATGAAGCACATCAAGAAAATACTCTTTCCTGTCTGTCATGCTGCTACGAACATCAATCCGTTCTACCGACATTTCATCAGCCACCTGCCCGATGACCCTGGTGTGCTCTTCCATTGCCTGTATCCACTCCTTATTATTTTCGGGTACAGGATGATTCCTGAAATCCGTCGCCTGGGTGACCAGAACCGGAACAGCCCCATGAGTCCGGGAGATTCCGATGAGCGTCATCAAGTTGGCTTTAAATGCATCTGCAGAAGAATTGCGTAAATTGTCTGCGGGATATCCGCTCGTTTTTTTCCAGGCAACCGAATGTATATGCGGCTTTACAGATGGATAACCTGATTTTTCTGCGATCAGGTCCAGGAATCTGCTATGTCTCCAGAACGGAAAGTCAATATCCTCCCATGTTTTCTGCGCATGGGAATAATCCGTTTTGAAGTCCGAAAACATTAGCCTGGTCCAGGCGTCGTTGAATCCGACGTAGAATATGATGATCGCCGGATCCAGATGAACGATTTTTCCGGACAGAAGGGAAATAATATTCGGGGTAGCGTATCCTCCCAGGCCAGCATTGATTACATTGATTGTTTTGTCTGTATTGACAGATCGCCGTAATATTTCTTCGAGCAGATATGGATAGCTATCCTTAGTGTATACCCTGGTCCCGTAAGTGCTTGAACCACCCAGAGCCACAATATTGATTGAATCAGGATCGGCTTTGTAGGATTTGTTCTTGTCTGCTCTGTAACCCTGTGTATTATGGTTTACATTGTCTGGATTTGCGGCGTACGTAGTAAAGGGATGGGGTACGAAAATAGCGGTTGGATTCGTAGTATGTTCAGGGCTGGTTGATCCAGTCTCACTAAAGTAGTCAAATGCACGCACGCCC
>JBHHXO010000053.1:0-16058 GCA_046757125.1 Thiogranum sp. | reverse complement strand
CTTTTCAACTGTCTGTTACGCTGTAAACGTGTCTACGCAGAAAATCATCCTGTTTCTGGTGACGGAGGACTGGTACTTCTGTCTGCATCGGCTGCCAGTTGCACGCGCAGCCAGGGACGCAGGTTTCAGGGTGCTGATCGCAACCCAGGTTGATGAGCATGGCGAGGTTATTGAGCGCGAAGGTTTTACGCTTATCCCCATGCGCTGGAGGCGGCGTTCGCTGAATCCTTTGCATGCGTTATCGGAAGTACGGCAAATCGCCGCCATATACCGAAAATACAGCCCGGACCTGGTGCACCATGTTGCGTTGAAGCCAAGTCTTCTAGGCAGTTTTGCTGCGAATATCACGCGTACCTCACCGGTGATAAACAATCTCGCTGGTCTGGGACTCGCCTTTTCTTCCAAAGGGCCCGTATCAGCCCTGGTCCGGGCGGGCGTGATTGCCGGCCTGAAATATTTTTTCAGGGGGGCGGACCGACGCGTGATTGTCGAGAACGAGGACGATGCGGAATATCTGGTTTCCCGTATCGGTCTGGACCGCGACAAAGTGACGGTTATCCGGGGTATCGGGGTCGATGTAAAACGCTTTTCACCGTCGAATGAAGCGTTCGATGGTGAAATGACAGTGACGCTGGTGTCCCGGATGCTATGGCCCAAGGGTATTGGCGAACTGGTCAAAGCTGCGGACATCCTTCGTGGCAGGGGCCCGAACATGAAAGTGCAGTTAGTGGGGAAACCGGACACTTCAAGCCGCGTGTCGGTGACCGAGAAACAGTTATTGGCCTGGCAGTCCCGCGGCCAGGTGGATTGGCTGGGCTATCGCGAGGATATTCCTGAACTCTGGAGGCATACGCATATTGCAGTTCTGCCATCCTACTACCGGGAGGGTGTTCCGCGCTGTCTGCTCGAAGCGGCCGCCTGTGGTTGCCCGATCGTAACGACAGACATGCCCGGTTGCCGCGATGTGGTCCGTCATGGGATAAATGGTTTGCTGGTGCCGCCACGTGACCCTGTTGCGTTGGCCGATGCGCTCGAGCGGTTAATTGATGACCCGGAGATGCGGCGACTTATGGGCAGGGAAGGGCGCAAACTGGTGGAAGAGGAATTCACTGAGGAACGGGTGGTGAAGCAAACCCTGGACCTGTATCTTGAACTTGTGAACTCCCGCCCGGGTGATGCGGAGCCTGGCGCATTATACCGCGGTGAAAAAAGTGACTTACCTGGCAAATAACTGCTGTGTTTCGGGCGCATCGGGGTTTGTAGGACGGGCGCTCTGTTCGTTTCTGCAGGCTCGTGACTGTCGCGTTACTGCCCTGATACGTAAGCCGGCCGAAGGCCCCTGGGATGACAGCATCATCACCGAACTGGGGCATGACGGGTTGTCCCCGGCGCTGTTTGCCGGGTTTGATGCCGTGTTCCATGCGGCCGGCCTGGCCCATGTATTTTCTGTGAAAAAAAATGCGGATGCCCTTTACCAGACTGTTAACGTGCAGGGCAGTGTCGTGCTGGCCAGAGCCGCGGCAAAGGCGGGTGTAGGCAGTTTTGTTTACTTCAGTTCCGTTAAGGCTATGGGCGACCCGGGCGAGCACTGCGTTGATGAGAGCTGGCACGTGCCACCCGGTGATCTCTATGGTGTGTCGAAGCGGGAGGCCGAAGCCCGGGTTCTGCAGATTGGCAGCGATTCCGGTATGCGCGCAACAGTTTTGCGGCCTGCGCTTGTATACGGACCCGGGGTGAAGGGTAATCTCCAGCGCATGATGGTCGCCGTGGCAAAGCGACGTTTTCCGCCTGTGCCCGAAGTTGGCAACAGGCGCTCTATGGTTCATGTGGATGATCTGGCTGAAGCAGCCTGGCTGGCGGCCACGCTATCCGGGGCGGCAAACCGGATTTATATCGTCAGCGATGGCCGGCATTATTCAACACACGAGATATTCAAATGGATGTCTGAGGCTTTCGGTCGTGAGATGCCGTCCTGGGCGTTGCCGGTCCCACTGATGCGTGCGGGTGCGGTACTGGGCGATGTGCTGGAGAGGGGTATCGGTCTGCGCCTGCCACTCAACTCCGGCGTGTTACGCCGCCTGCTGGGATCCGCCTGCTATCGCTCGGACAGGATTCGGCGTGAACTGGGGTGGCAGTCGCATCACCACTTCAGGGAAGCGCTGCCAGCGATGATAGCCGCGTCCCGGATCAGGTGACGTAGACAGCCAGGTGCTTCCGAACATCCCCCCTGGCAGGGCAACACCCGACAGGTGGTATGATCGTCGCTCATGGCCGTTCTGATCATCCTGCTGGCATTCGCCCTTGCGGCGGTCCTGACCCGGGCGCTTTTGCGTCCCGGTAGCTGTCTCCATATTCTTGACCATCCGAACGAACGCTCGCTCCATGAGGTGCCTGTGCCACGAAGCGGCGGCATCGCTATCGTTGCCTCGATATTCGCCGGTTCGCTGGCCGTGGCGCTGGTGATTCACCTGCCGGGTGATGGTGCGGTCGCTTTATTCAGCGCGGCCCTGCTGGTGGCCGCGGTCTCCTTTCTCGATGACCGCTTTTCACTGAATGCGGGTGTCCGCCTGCTGGTACATAGCGGTGCGGCATGGTGGTTGCTGGGCAGCGGATTTCTTCCGCAGTCATTTGTGCTGCCCGGCACGATCCTCTGGTGGCCTGCACCGGTAGCCTGGATTGCCGGGATGCTGTTCGTTGTCTGGTTGACCAACCTGTACAATTTCATGGACGGCATGGATGGCTTTGCCGCCGGGATGGCCGGTTTCGGTTTTTCCGCCTACGCGCTCCTCGGCTTTCTGGGCGGCGACACCCTGTTTGCCCTGCTGAGCCTGGTGGTGGCAGCATCGGCGGCCGGGTTCCTGCTGTTCAACTTCCCGCCGGCAAGGATTTTCATGGGGGATACCGGGGCCTCTACGCTGGGGTTCCTGGTGGCGGCCTTTTCCCTGTGGGCCGACCGCGACGGGCTGTTCCCGCTCTGGACCGGATTACTGGTTTTCTCGCCTTTCATCGTCGATGCCACGGTTACGTTGTTCAGGCGCCTGCTCAAGGGGAAAAAGATCTGGGAGGCACACAGGTCGCATTATTACCAGCGCCTGGTACAGCTTGGCTGGGGTCACAGGCGCACGGTGCTGGCAGAGTATGGCCTGATGCTGGCGTCGGCAGCCGGCGCGATAGCGGCCATGCAACTGGGCGTTGCCTCGCAATGGCTGATTGGCGGGATATGGATACTCTTCTACTTGTCCGCGATGGTCGCCCTGCCTGTCGCAGAGCGGAGAGCGGGGGCAGGCCGGTAGCGAAACCCGCGGGCGGTGCGTGTTCCCACCAATATATTCCTATATAATCCACTGCTTACCCAGCAAGATTCAGCTTCTCATGAAACAGCGAAGCGCCCGGTATCTGGCATTTGACAGTCAAGTGTGAGGTCGACAATCAAGGCGAGATGGTCAGTAAATTTATAAATAACCGCACGTTAGCCGTTCTTCATGACCTTGCCATGATCCCGGTTGCGTGGTTTGGCGCCTACTGGCTGCGGTTTAATCTTGGCGTGATTCCAGGTGAGCATCTTTCCCGGGCCGTTGATCTGCTGGCGGTCGTGGCCCTGATACAGATCGTTTCCTTCCGCTATTTCGGGCTTTACCGGGGCGTCTGGCGGTTTGCTTCCATGCCCGATCTGATTCGCATCACCAAGGCGGTGCTGGTAGGGATAGCGTTTTCCGCTGCCGTGATTTTTCTTGCTACCCGCATGCAGGGTGTTCCCCGCTCGGTTTTTCCGGTCTACGGACTGCTGCTGATAGCCTTGCTTGGCGGCTCGCGCTTCCTGGTGCGCTGGTCCAAGGATCGCGGCATCTATACCGGTGAAAGCAAAAAACTGCTGATCGTCGGCGCCGGCAAGGCCGGCGAAATGCTGGTCAGGGATCTGCTGCGCAATCGCAAGGAGAGCTACCAGCCGGTAGGGTTCGTGGATGACAACGTTCTCAAGCAGGGCAGCGAAATACACGGTGTCCGGGTGCTCAGTTCCTGTAGCGAGATGATCGACCTGGTCGAGCGGCTGGGCGTGGACCTTGTCGTTCTGGCGCTTCCGTCAGCGAGTTCCAGTGACATGCGCCGCCTGGTCGGCCTGTGTGAAAAAACGGGTGTCCCGTTTCGTACCCTGCCACCGCTCGATCGCCTGATGTCCGGGCAGATCACCATCAATCAACTGCGCGAGGTATCCATCGACGACCTGCTCGGCAGGGAACCCGTGTCGCTGGACTGGAATGCAATCGAGCTGGAACTGAAAGACCAGACCGTGCTCGTGACAGGCGCCGGCGGATCGATCGGTTCGGAACTGTGCCGGCAGATCGCCGGTCTGCAACCCGCCCGCCTTATTCTGCTCGACAGCAGTGAATTCAACCTGTACAGCATAGAGCTGGAGTTAATGAAGGATTATCCCCGGCTGAAGATATCGAGGTGCCTGAACGATATTATCGACGCGGCGGCAATCGAAAGGATCTTCAGCAGTGTCAGGCCCGATGTAGTATTTCATGCGGCGGCCTACAAGCATGTTCCCATGCTGGAGGACCAGCTGCGGGAAGCGGCCAGGAACAATATCGAAGGCACGCGCACCATGGCGGATATCGCCGATCGTTTCGACTGCGAGGCTTTCGTGATGATCTCCACGGACAAGGCAGTCAATCCCGCCAACGTGATGGGTACCAGCAAGCGGGCGGCCGAAATCTATTGCCAGAACCTGAACCAGCGCTCGCAGACCCGTTTTGTAACCGTCCGCTTCGGTAATGTGCTGGGGTCGGCCGGAAGCGTGGTTCCGTTGTTCAACAAACAGATCGAGTCAGGCGGCCCGGTCACTGTGACGCATAGAGAAATATCAAGATATTTCATGACGATACGTGAAGCTTGTCAACTGATACTTCAAGCAAGCGTGATGGGCAAGGGCGGCGAGATCTTTGTTCTGGATATGGGGGAGCCGATCAAGATCAGCTATCTCGCCGAACAAATGATCCGGCTGTCGGGTAAAGTTCCTGGCGAAGACATCGCCATTGTATATACCGGGCTGCGTCCGGGTGAGAAATTATACGAGGAGCTGTTCCACGAAAAGGAAGCCCTGCAGAGCACCGGCCACGCGAAAATCCTGCTGGCCAGGCATCGTGGCTTTGCATGGGAACGGCTGCAGGAGATCATGGATCACCTGAACACCGCGTGTATCGAATACGATGAGCATGCCTTGCGCGCTCTCATGAAAGAACTGGTCCCCGAGTGGAACAGTTATGTCGTACCCGATCACGATGCAGATCACGAAGTTGTCATTCTCCCGGGCGAAGGTCCGGAGACCGCAGCGAAGGAATCACCCACGTTGCACTAGCTAGTACAAGGATAAAAGAAATGAGCAGTAACAAGGTTCAGATAAGAAAAGCCGTATTTCCCGTAGCGGGCCTGGGAACCCGCTTCCTGCCGGCAACCAAGGCAAATCCCAAAGAGATGTTGCCCATCGTGGACAAGCCGCTGATTCAGTATGCGGCCGAAGAGGCGGTCGCAGCCGGCGTCGATGAACTCATATTCGTGACCAGTTCCAGCAAGCGGGCCATTGAAGACCATTTCGACAAGAATTATGAAATGGAAAACGAGCTGGAGCGCAAGGGCAAAACCACACTGCTCGAGCTGGTAAGAAACGTGGTGCCCAGGGGGATCTCCTGTGTCTACGTGCGCCAGCCCGAGGCGCTGGGTCTTGGCCACGCCGTGCTGTGCGCAAAGCCGGTTGTCGGTAATGAACCGTTCGCTGTAATACTTGCGGATGACCTGATCGATGGTGGCGACACACCCTGTATGGCGCAGATGGTATCAACCTTTGAATACAACCGCTGCAGTGTGCTGGGCGTGGAGGAAGTGCCCCAGGAAGACACGGGCAAATACGGTATTGTCGAGGCCGATACGATTACCAACGGTCTCCACCGCGTCAGTACCATTGTTGAAAAACCGGATCCGGAGACAGCGCCGTCCAATCTTGCCGTGGTAGGGCGCTACATACTGACACCCAGGATATTTGACCTGCTGGAGTCGACCCCCCGGGGGGCCGGTGGCGAGATCCAGCTGACCGATGCGATTGCGGCCCTCCTCAAGGAAGAACAGGTGCTGGCCTATCAGTTCAAGGGTAACCGCTATGACTGCGGCAGCAAGCTGGGTTATCTGAAAGCGACCATCGAGTACGCGTTACAGCACGATGAGCTCAGCGAAGAGTTCTGCCAGTACCTGCGTGAGCGATTTGCAAACGGTAATAAAATAGAACAGCTGATCCGGCGCGCCTGACCATCCCTGCTGAAATGCTGTCATTCGCCACAATAAATTACCCCGTAGCAAGCTGACGGGGCATATCAGGAGCGGGCTTGCCCGCGAACAGCCAGCAATCCGCGAGCAAGCGGCGGGGAATTGAACCCAAAAGGGATTAAAGAAGCGCTGACTAGTCCGCTTCCTTAAGTGAGTCGGTTGGACTATGCCGTTTACACTGTCGTATTCTTGCCCGGATGGATTCCTTTCACACGCTCGGGGGACTGATAGCGGTTTTTGTGCTGGTGAGCGCATTTCAGACGCCGGTCGCCGCAGAACCCAGCTCCACCGGTCAGAGCGGCCTGATCAACATGCCGGATGCACGCGTCGAGCAAGACGGGACGCTGCGCTTTGGCACCAGCTATTTCAAACCCTACCTGCCGATCTGGAGCAGTATCACGCTGTTGCCGCGCCTGGAACTGTCCGGTCGCTATACTATCATCCGGGGCCTGTCCAGCGGCCTGGGGAAGGGGTTCGGCGATTTCAAGGACAAGGCTTTTGATGTAAAAGCCCTGTTGCTCAGGGAGGGTGGATGGCTACCCGGTTTTGCCGTGGGTTCGCAGGATTTCACCGGTACCGGGGTTTTCTCCGCCAAATATGGCGTGCTGAGCAAGCGCCTGGGCGGCACCGACTATACGCTCGGCTACGGCAGTGACCGGATCGACGGTCCGTTCGGTGGCGTGCGCCAACAGGTTCCCTGGATCAGGAACCTTTCCCTCGTTGTCGAGTACGACGCCAACGACTACAAAAACGACTTCAGGGCGGACGAGTCCGGTGCCGACAAGCGCGACGGCGGCTGGACCTATGGCGTGGAATACAAACTGGGCTGGCTCGGCGCCCAGCTGGCAACCGATGGTGACGATGTGGGTGTCAATACCTGGGTCTCCATCCCGCTGGAGAAAAAGGAGTTCGTCCCCAAAATACACGAACCCGCGCCCTATACAAAGAAGACACCGAAGGCATCGATCGACCGGTGGATGGCGGATACCGGCTACGCCGCGCGACTGGCGCATGCGCTGTACGAACGTGACTACAAGAATATCAGGCTCGGCTTCAACGGCCACACGCTCAGCGCCAGTCTGACCAACACCCGGATATCGCTGATCGGCCGCGCGGTCGGCCGCGCAGCCCGTATCATGCTGGCGCTGGGGCCGGCGGGCACCAAAGCGCTGCGCATTACCTATACGGACAAGGGGCTGCCCACGCTCAGTTATTATTTCTCGGATACCCGCAAACTGCAGCGCTATTTCGACGGCCTGATATCGCGCGCGCAACTGGACCACTATCTCGAAATCACCTATGCGGAACCCGCGTCCGCCGAAATGTTTTCCTCGGCTGCACTGGATGTGCCGGCCGATGAACAGCTTGCACTGTATGAAGGTATAGAGCGCACAGACGAAGGACACTTCCTGAGTTTCCGACGCGATGGCAGGAACCTGAGCAGCTTTCAGATCGTCCCGTTCAATGTCAGCCTGTTTTTCAACGATCCCAACGGTGCCGCACGCTATAACCTGTATACAGCGATCAACTATACGCAACAGGTGGGTACCGGCCTGTTTTTCGATAGCGGCGTCCAGGTTACGCTGGACGAGGATGTCAGCAAGGTGTCGCAACCATCGAACAGCCGGCTGCCACACGTGCGCACGGACATTGCCCGCTACCTGCAGGGAGGCGGGAGGGTCAAACTGACCAAATTACTGGCGAACCAGTATTTCCAGCCGCGCAAGCGGGTCTACGCGCGAGCATCGGCCGGAATATATGAAATGATGTTCGCCGGCGCCGGGGGGCAGGTGCTGTATTTGCCCGAACGCGGTAACTGGGCGACCGACCTGACGGTGGACTGGCTGCGACAACGGTCCACCGATGACATGTTCGAATTCCGGGACTATGACACGGTGACAGCCATAGGCGCGCTTCACTACCGGCTCCCGTCCTGGGGGCTGACGGCAACGGTGCGGGCCGGCCGCTTCCTCGCCAGGGACAAGGGCGCGCGCTTCGAGCTCCAGCGCAGGTTCCGCTCGGGCATCACCCTGGGCGGCTGGTACACGCTGACAGACGGTAACGACAAAACCCCGCCGGGCAGCCCCGGGGACCCGTATTTTGACAAGGGGATATTTGCCTCTATCCCGCTGGGCTCCATGCTGACCAGGGACACGCAGTCGCGGGCGGAAATGTCCATTCGACCCTGGACGCGCGACGTCGGTCAAATGGTGGTTTCGCCGGGGGATCTGTACACTCTGTTCGAGCGCACCCTGATGCTGGATAATGTCGATTACGGGGTGGGCAGCAGGCTGGGCCAGTGACGCTGAAAGGTTCGTTTGAAGGGGTGGCGGTGATTTCGGATATAAAACAAAAGGCGGGATGGGTCGTGCGGATGGTGCTCGCCGCCTGTCTGGTCGTCGGTACGGGCGCAACGGTTTCGGCCGAGTCATTGACAGAGCAGCAGTTGCGGCAACTGGAGAACCTCACACCGGAGCAGCGCGCGACCCTGATGGAGTCCCGGCAGCAGGATATCGAACGCCTTACGCCGGAACAGCGTGCCGCAGTGCAGAAACAATTGCAGCAGCGCCGGCAACAGGAACAGGAAAAGCGGGCGGAGGAAAAACCACTGCCGGTAGTCCCGGCCCCGCTTGCAGACAGTGAGCGTACCGGAACGGCAAAAGGCCGGGAGCCGGGCGCTGACAGACCGGGCGCAGCCGAAATGGCCGTGGAGCCGGAGGAGGCCGGGCCGGAACAGGAGCCGGCTGATGACAGGAGACGCCCACTCGCCCGTTTCGGCTACGACCTGTTCACCGACGTACCGACAACATTTGCACCCGCTGACGGTATTCCGGTTGATGTCGACTACGTGATGGGGCCGGGCGATACCGTGCTGGTCCAGCTGTTCGGCAAGGAACACGCCAGGTACAGCCTGGTGGTTACTCGTGAAGGCATCCTGCAGTTTCCGAAAATCGGGCCCATCTCGGTTGCCGGGCTGACCTACCGTGAAATGAAGGACGTGCTCCAGGCCAGGATCGAAGAACAGATGATCGGCGAGAAGGTCGTCATTACCCTGGGCAAGCTGCGTTCCATACGGGTCTTTATTCTCGGTGATGTAAAACGGCCGGGTTCCTATACCGTCAGTGCCCTGTCCACCATGACCAATGCACTGTTTGTCGGTGGCGGCATCAAGCCGATCGGTTCGCTGCGCAAGATCCAGCTGAAACGTCGTGGTGAAGTGGTGGCCCGGCTGGATCTTTACGACCTGCTGTTGCGCGGTGATACCCGTCACGACGCGGGCCTCCAGCCCGGGGATGTCATCTTTGTTCCGCCGGTCGGCCCCACCATGGGCGTGGCCGGCGAAGTCCGGCGACCCGCAATCTATGAGCTGCGTAACGAACGATCGGTCGGCCAGGTATTGAACCTGGCGGGTGGTCTGCTGCCCACGGCGTATCCACAGGCGTCCCGCATCGAGCGCATAAACAAGCACGGTGAACGTACGCTGATAGACCTGGATGCGGGGAACAAGACCGGCCTGCAAACCGCTGTACAGGACGGGGATGTACTGCACATCTTTTCCGTGCTGGAGAAGATGGAGAAAATCGTATTGCTGTCGGGGCACGTGCAGCGTCCCGGGGGTTACCAGTGGCGCCCGGGCATGCGTGTCACCGACCTCGTTTCATCCATCGAAAACGATCTGTTGCCCCGGCCTGATCTTGGCTACGCGCTGGTCAAGCGTGAACTGGCCCCCGACCGTCGCATCGAACTGTTTTCCATACGCCCCGGTGAAGCGCTGCAAAACCCGGCATCGGCGCAGAACATAGAACTCAAGGCGCGCGATGAGCTGATCCTGTTCGGCATCAGCGGTGACCGGACTGAAATCGTCGAACCGCTGGTGGACATGCTCAACGAGCAGGCCAGTTACCGTCAGCCGGCGCGGATGGTCCGGGCCGGCGGTCTGTTGCGCCACCCCGGTGAATACCCGCTGGAGAGGGGCATGCGGGTCAGCGACCTGATCCGGGCCGGTGGCGGGCTGGCGGAAGCCGCCTACGCATTGAGCGCGGAGCTTACCCGCTACGTCGTTATCGATGGGAGCTACCGGGAAGTGGGGCATGTCGACGTAGACCTTGCCGGGATACTCAAGGGTGCCAGGGCCGCAGACCTGATCCTGCAGCCCTATGATGACCTGCAGATCAAGCGCCTGCCGGAATGGGAAACCGCGGCTACGGTGGAACTGAAGGGCGAAGTACGCTTTCCCGGCATTTATCCGATTGCCCGGGGGGAGCAGCTCAGCAAGGTGCTGGCCCGGGCCGGCGGGCTGACGGATATTGCCTTCGCACGCGGCGCCGTGTTCCTGCGGGAGGAACTGCGTGAACGCGAGCGGCTGCGGCTGGAGGAGTTGAGCCGGCGCCTGGAAACAGACCTTGCCGCATTGTCCCTGCAACTCGCGCAGGAAGAGGGTGGCAAGGTTCAGTCCCTGGACTTCGTTCGCCAGCTGGGGAATCAGCTGCGCGCCGTGGAACCGGTCGGGCGGCTGGTTATCAACCTGCCGGAACTGCTCGAGGAGACAAAAAAAGGGCGGCGCAGTGAACTGGATGTCACGCTCGAGGATGGCGACAGACTGTATATCCCGGCGCTGACCCAGGAAGTAACTGTCACCGGCGAAGTATTCTACCCGACATCGCACCTTTACAAAAAGGGCACGGACCGCGAACAGTATGTGAAAATGAGCGGTGGCGTCACGCGCAAGGCGGATAAAAAACACATCTATATTGTCCGCGCCGATGGCAGTGTCGATACCGGCGGCGGTTTCTTCAGCATGTCCGACGTTCAGCCGGGGGATACCATTGTCGTGCCGTTGAACGTGGATCTTGTAAGACCGATTGCCCGGCTGGCAAGTATCAGCAAAATCATCTTCCAGCTCGCGGCCGCAGCCGTTGGCGCCAAGGCGATTGGCGTTTTCTAGCCATGGCGCGTACCGAGGAAGGGCAAACCGGCCAGCCACATCCGGATACAGGGCGGCAACACACCTTTGATGCTTATCCGCCTGCCGCAGTTGTGGAAGAAGGGATCAGCCTTTTTGATGTCTGGCGCATACTTGTTCGTCACAGGACGCTGATCCTTGGCAGCATCCTTGTGTGTACCCTGGCTTCGACCGTGCTCGCCCTGGTAATGACACCGGTGTATCGGGCCGAGATACAGGTCTCGCCGGTTTCTGAAAAGGACGGCAGCAGCCGCTTCGCCGCACAGCTGGGCGAATTTGGCGGTTTGGCCGCATTATCAGGCATCAATGTGGATCAGGGCAGCAAGAAAAACGAGTCGATCGCGACCCTTGGATCCCGTAAGTTTACGGAACAGTTCATCAAGGATGAAAAATTGTTACCGGTGCTGTTCCACGACAAGTGGGACGCGGAAAACCAGCGCTGGGACGAGGATGACCCGGAGGATATCCCCAACATGGAGGATGCCTGGGAGCTGTTTAACGAGAAAATACGCAGGATTTCGGAAGACAGGAAAACCGGTATGGTGGTTTTGTCTATCGAATGGGAAGATCCTGACGAAGCCGCCCGGTGGGCGAATGAACTGGTTCACCGTGTAAATGAAATGCTGCGGAAAAAAGCAGCTGCAGAGTCCGAGAGCGCGATCGGTTATCTCCAGGAGCAGTTGGGAAAGACCAGTGTCGTGGAGTTACAGCAGGTGGTTAACCGGTTGATCGAGTCGGAAATGAAGGAGATTATTCTTGCCAACATTACCAGGGAGTATGCGTTCAGGGTTATAGATCCTGCGGTGGTGCCGGAAGAACCGTGCAGGCCTGACGTAAAACTGTACCTGGTCCTTGGCGCGGTGTCAGGTATTGTGATCGGGATGATCCTGGCATTGTTTCTGAATTATGTACGCTGCCAGGGCCGTGTTCTGCATCCCAATAATTAATCCTCCTTTTTTCATTTTCTAACCCACCTCCAGGCTGAGGCCGGCCGGTGGCGCGGACGAGCACCAGATTGTGGTTCCGTCGGGCAAAAAGAGCGTTTATATTGCTTCTATACTCCATGTTTGGAACGATTCACCATGAAAGTCGTGTTAATCCACCGGCAACAACGGCAGGGCACTTACAGCATCGAAGAGCTTTTCCACACTATTGCGGGCGAACTGGGTAAACAGATCGAGGTCGTCGAATATGTAGCCGGCTCACGCAGCAGATTGCTCATGGATGTGTGGCGACTGCGGAAGTTGAATGCTGATATCTACCATGTGACGGGCGACATCCATTACATCGTGAATCTACTCCCGGGCAAGAAAACGATCCTCACTGTTCATGATATCCGCCACTATCTGGATGACATGAGGGGTATTAGGCGCTGGCTGTACAAATGGATCTGGCTGATATTGCCAATTCGAAGCGCCGGGGCAATAACTGCCGTATCAAGCGAAACCAGAGAAAATATCTACAAACACCTTGGCATTAAAGATAAGCGTATCGAAGTGATCGAGAATTGTCACGGCACCATATTCAAACCCGTGGCAAAGCCATTCGCGCAGGAATGCCCTGTGATTCTTCAGGTCGGCACAGGTCCTAACAAGAATACAGCGCGCCTTGTGGAAGCCCTGAAAGGTTTGCGTTGCCGCCTGGTATTGATTGGTAATCTTGACAACGAATTAAAAAAAATGCTGATCGAATGCGGTGTTGTCTACGAAAACCTTGTTGGGATAACCCATGAGGCCTTGTACGAACAATACATCGAATGCGATGTTGTATCTTTTGTTTCGCTGGGTGAGGGGTTTGGTGTGCCAATTATTGAAGCTCAGGCAGTAGGGCGACCAGTGATCACAGCTAATATGTCACCCATGCGCGAGGTGGCAGGAGACGGGGCTTGTCTTGTCGATTCACTTGACGTGTCGCAGATTCGTGAAGGTATACAGCGGATTATCAGTGACCCGATGTATCGTAATCACCTTGTTGAAAGTGGTTTGCATAACGTCAGACGATATTCACCCCGCGCGATCAGTGATCAATACCTTGCCTGCTACAAAAAATTGGCGCTCACATAAAAATAACTCTTCAATGCCGTCTATGCGTGGGAGATGTTTATTGTGACTAAAAATTAAAATGAGAGGACGCTCGCTACTGTCGGACGGTGCCTGGCTCACCGGCTTGCAAGGCTTGGCTGTGTTGGGGCAGTTGGTGGGGATACGCCTGTTGACAGAAGTTTTGCCTCCGGAGGTTTTTGGGGAATTCAGTCTGTGGCTGGGTATCGTTGCGCTGGCCGCTGCCGGTCTGGCCAATCCAGCCATGCAAACGATGCTGCGCTACTACCCCGAGTATGCACTGCAGGGGAATGGTGGACTCGTGAAGGCTGTGGTTCGCGAACAACTGGTCAAGCTCATTATATGGACACTTCCGGTGTTCCTGGCAGGCGCAATTGCAGCGCTGATGATTGGCTGGGCCAATACGACTGTCCTGGGGCTGTTGATTGCACTGGTTGCTGTTGAAATCGCCCGGATGCAGAACACCGCATTGTTAAATGCGGTGAGAGCGCATCGTGCCTATGGAATATGGGTAGTTGCCGAAGCATGGGGGCGGCCATTCCTGGCATGGACTCTGGTGAAATTGATGGGCGTAAGTTTACCCCTGGTGCTTGCCGGATTCCTCCTGGCATCATTGTGTGTCTGGGCTGCAATGCGAAGATTTGCTCCTCGGGACAGAACAGTGCATGCCTCGATCACAGAACGATCCGCTCTTGCTGACCGGTTCTGGAAATATTCCTTGCCGCTTCTGCCGCTGGGCCTGCTCGGCTGGGTCTCCGGCATGGCAGACCGCTACATGATCGGCGCGCTTCTGTCTCCAGCGGACGTGGGTCTGTACGTGGCTATTTACGGCCTTGCCAGTCGGCCCATGCTGATGTTTGGCGGGATTGTAGAAACCACGATTCGCCCGGCTTACCAGGGCGCCCTGGTCGAAGGAGATGATCGGCGCGCACACAATTACTTGCGCAAATGGATATTATTGATTGTGCTGGGTTCCCTGATGGCCATCGCGCTCGCCTGGCTTGGGCATGCGTGGCTGGCTCATATTCTCCTGGGAGAACAATACCGCGGTGTGTCATATCTGTTGCCCTGGATCGTTGGTGGTTACGCGATGCTCATTCTCTCCCATGTGGCGAACAGAGTCTGTTATGCCAACGAGGCAACACGAAGTATTCTGTTGATTGAGTCTACGGGTTCGTTGCTCGCCATTGTTTTTGGTTTTATCTGCATTGAATGGGCAGGGTTAAAAGGTGCCGCTGTTGCGATTTCTCTCTACTATGGCGTGCAACTGATTATGTCATTCCGATTGGCGCGGCATTGGCTGCCGGTCACCAGACCGTCTGCCATTGAAAGACGCTGAATGCAGGACACATAAAATGAAAATAAACAATAAATCATCAAATTACCGCGAGCGTATCTACGCCGGCTATGGCAAAAACTTCCAGGATGCGCCCGAAAACTTCGACCACAACGCCTCGCTTCGGTGGGGAAAGGCGCGGCGCTATCACTTGCGGGGCTGGTTGCCCGAGAACAGGATGGCGCGGATCGTGGATCTCGCCTGTGGCGGTGGGCAACTCCTGCATTTTTTTGCTGGGCAGGGCTATCAGCGGATAGAAGGCGTGGATATCAGTCCGGATCAGGCGGCATTGTCGCGCCAGATCACACCCAACGTCACAACCGGTAATGCCATCGACTTTCTGGAGGCGAGCCATGGTCAGTTTGACCTGATTACCGGCTTCGATATCATCGAGCATTTATACAAGGACGAAGTATTACACTTCCTGGATGCAGCTTATGCCGCATTAAAACCCGGCGGCCGTTTGATCCTGCAAACCCCCAACGCCGGGGTGCCGTGGGGTGTGCAGGTTCGATATGGCGACTTCACCCACGAAACTGGTTTTAACCCGAATGCGCTGAGCCGCCTGTTACGTGTGACCGGGTTTAGCCGTCACGAGGCACGGGAGTGTGCTCCACCGCCTTATGGGCTTTCCCTGTTTTCCAGTATCCGCTTCATACTGTGGCAGCTTATTCGCCTGCAACTGATGGCCTGGAACCTGATAGAGACCGGCAGCACGGGGGATCGCGTGTTCACGCGGGTGTTCCTGATTACGGGGATCAAGGCGCCCTGATGCGTATTTACTACATCGGTGAGATTTGGGAGGGTGGGACGTGCCGCGAACGTATGCACACGTTACGGAGCTTCGGGCATGAGGTAGTATCATTCGACACTTCACCCTGGACTACGGGCGGGAATCGCGTATTTCGCTCACTGGCGCACCGGATAAACTCTGGCCCGCATGTCCGGGGAATGAACCGGGCGCTGGTCGCTCATTCCCGCTCGATTGGTTCGAGTGACTTGACCTGGATTGACAAGGGGCGCTGGATTTATCCAAAGACGCTGGATGCGATTCGAGAGCAGACGCGAGGACGATTGCTCCATTACACGCTCGATGCACATTTTGCTGCTAACCGGTCCCGGCATTTTCAAAAGAGTCTACCCCTTTACGACTGGGTTGTGACCACCAAACCATTTGAACTGGAAAAGTACAGGATTTATGGTGCTCGGGAGATATTGTTTTCCCTGCAAGGTTTCGATCCAAGGTTTATTTCATATAGACAAGAGTCAAAAGATGCAGCCCTTTGGGCTTCCGACGTCTGCTTTGTCGGACACTGCCAACCTCACTCTGCAGCACGCCTGAAGGCCGCAAGTGAGGTGGCGGGGCGTTTGCGAGTATGGG
>JBHHXO010000052.1:0-16060 GCA_046757125.1 Thiogranum sp. | reverse complement strand
CATTGACTACACGATGTTACAGTTCACTAAAGCAACTTTAACGGGACAGTAGTGATCTTCTACATCAATTCGCACGTTTTCTACCGCCTGCAGCAGGACGCCAGGGCGGTCGGCGTAGCGCAGATGCAGAATATCGCCGGGGAAGTCACCAGCCGCAGCGAAATCTACGTGCGGGCGGACAGTGGTATTGAATCCGTCGAGCAGCTGAACGGTAAACGGATTGCCTTTATCAGCCCGATGGGCGCCGGCGGCTACCTGGCACCGCGCGCTTACCTGCATAACAACGGCGTCATGGACAGCCAGGAAATCTTCACCAGGAACCTTTCCAGCTCCATCCACCAGGTGCTGCTCCGCGATGTCGAGGCCGGGACCATGTGTGGAGTGAATTACCGCCTGATGAGTCAGAAGATCGATACCGGCGAACTCAGAATCATCGGTGCCAGCGAAGCATACCCGGAGAACCTGATTGCCGCACACAGCAACCTGGATCCGGCCCTGCTCGAACGCATCCGTACGGTCATCCTCGACATGGAAAAGACTCCCGCGGGCAGCAAGGTGCTCGAACAGATGCACAGCATGAAAATCCGGCGTTTCCTGCCTTACGACCCCGCCTCTGTCAGCATGACTGAAAAGCTGCTTGAAGAAGCGCAGCTGAAGCCCTGAAATGCGCCTGGGCCTCTATCCCCGCATGGTGCTGAGTGTCGGCACCCTGTTGTGCGCTGCGCTGATTACTCTCGGCTACCTGTTGCTGAACGATTCGGAACAACGCTTTCGGGAGGAGCGACTGGAACTCGCCCGCGCCCAGGCCCGCACGCTGGCCGAAGGCAGCCTCGACGCATTAATCAGCGGAGACTATGAACTGCTTGAGCGCTGGGTGGCCGCCGTGCTGCCGGCGGACTACTACGCCTGGGCCTACCTGGCCCGCGCCGATGGCCGGATACTCACCGACACGCGCCTGGAACGGGTCGGTCATTATGCCGGGGCGGACGGCCCGATCAGCTCACCCAGGGTGCGCGGTGTCGAGCAGGACGGGCGTCGCCTGCGCGAAATCATCTACCCGGCGTGGGTTGGCGACCAGCATATCGCCAATGCGGTGATCGCCTACTACCTGGATGAACAGCCTTTCTATACCCGTACCGCCGCCCTCAAGACGGCCGCCGTACTCGGCCTGTTCCTGGTCCTGCTGCTGGTCGCGATCGCCTTTATCATTCGTCGTCATACCCGCCCGCTGTCGACATTGACCAGGACCATTACCGGCACCTCCCTGAGCGCGGTTCCCGCTCGCCGTCCGGACCCCGACATACTGGAACGCAGCGATGAAATCGGCACGCTGGCGCGCGAATACGACGAGTTGCTGGATCGGCTGCAGGCCTCCTACGCGGAATTACGCGACGAGGAGCACCGCCTGCGCGACATGGTTGCCCTGCGCACCCGCAGGCTGCAGCAGATCAACCGGGAACTGGAAACCTTTTCCTATTCAGTGTCACACGACCTGCGCGCTCCGCTACGCGCCATCAACGGCTTCTGCCAGGCGCTGCTGGAAGATTACGCCGGCGTACTGGACGCAACCGGCAGGGACCACCTGAACCGCGCACTGCGGGCGAGCGAGCGCATGTCCGACCTGATCGACGACCTGTTGCGGCTGTCACGCGTCAGCCGTTCGGCGCTGAACCGGCAACCGGTCGATCTCAGCGCCCTGGTCAGGGAAGTACTCGCCAAACTGCAGGAACAGGAACCGGGGCGCACACTGGAAACAGACATAACACCGGATCTGACAGCCGATGGCGACCCCGCGCTGCTGGGCATCCTGATAGACAACCTGGTTGGCAACGCCTGGAAATACACGGCGACGACCGAACGGCCCCGCATCGAATTCGGCGTGGCACAGGTGGATGGCGAAAGCGCCTGGTATATCAGGGACAATGGCGCCGGTTTCGACATGCAGTATGGCGACAAACTGTTCGTTCCCTTTCAGCGCCTGCACCGCAGTGAGGACTTCGAAGGCACAGGTATCGGACTGGCCACCGCGCAACGCATCGTTCATCGCCATAACGGCCGTATCTGGGCGGAGGGCCGTGTGGACGAAGGCGCCACGTTTTATTTCACGCTCGGCAGCGAGGATGCCGGGATGATTTCACGACACCACTAAAAACATCCCGCAAAAAAAACGGGCGCCCGGGCGCCCGTTCCCTCCGCACCGGCGCAGGTATCAAACCACGGTAAGGGTCGTCGCCACCGAACCAAGCAGGGCGGAACGACGGATGTCATAGTAATCGTCACTCGCCGTGTACTGGCCGGAGCCGGGCATGGTGACCAGCAGGTCGTAGCGCTCACCGGCGCAGACCAGCTGCTCGGTAACCGTTACCGGCGCCGCCAGCGGTCGCCCGTCGGAAGCAATCACTTCGAACGGCAACCCGCCCAGGCGCACGATCGCCGGCATATAGCTGGTACCGTTGGCGCGAATCAATACCTTCTGCCCCGCTGCGGCACTGACAGCCACGGTGGAGTCAGTGCCGGCATTGGCGCCATCACGACCGTTGATCATGAAGTAGTCCGGCCGGTAACGCGCCGTCTGGGGGCCGCTGACCATGCTGCCGTGCCAGGAACTGTCGAAGGTGCCGAGCTGCCAGACATATTCCTTGTCAAAGGATGGCCCCCCGGCCCAGGCAACGCCGGTAGATCCGTCCGCCGGGCGGATGATCACTGTACCGTACATGCTCATCTCGAAGTGCAGCGAGGTATCCACGTGGCAGTGGTACATGTAGGTACCCGCATGGGGTGCCGTGAACGTGTAGGTATAGGAACTGCCCAGGCTGGTCGCATTACCGACCCGCCCGAAGCCACTCCCGCCCATACCACCCCCCATGCCCCTACCGACATAGCCGGATGTACTGGGCACGCCGTCATTGGCCTGGTCTACATCCAGGCCGTGAAAATGGATGCTGTGCGGCATCATGGACGAGAGCGTGATCTGCATGAGCTCGCCTTCGTTACCCTCGAACACAGGCCCCGCCAGCGCGCGGTCGCCGTTGAAACCGCTGCCAAAGTACCAGGTGCGCAAGGAGGCACCGTTGGCCATGGTCAGGTTGCCCATCATGCTGACGCCCACGCTGGTGGGTGCAGCCTGGTAGGAAAAGGTGCGACCGCCGGAAGGTGGCGTGGAGCCTCCTCCGCCACCACCGCCACCCATACCGCCGCCACGGTGCATACTCATTACGTAAATAGCTTGAAACTTGTTAAACATGTTTATTCCTCCTTATTCGGCGTGCGTTTTATCAGGCTGCAACCAGGACGATCAGCGCACCGCCGGCCGGGTCAAGATAGACGCCGTTGGCCGTCACGCCCGGCACATAGTGGGTATGCAATGGATAGGCACCCGGCTGGGCAACCGGCAGGATGACATCGGTGCACATATCACGCTCGACCTGGGTGGTGTCCTTGTCGATGACGCTGGTCTCCAGCACCCGGTTACGGCTGATCACCCTGACGTGATAGCCGTGGAAGTGCTGCGGACAGGTGATACAACCGGTGTTGATGAAACGCACGGCGACATCCTCGCCAACGCTCATGGATACCAGGGTATCGCTGTCACTGGCGGTATTGGGATAACTGAGACCGTTGGCGAAATAATAGTTGGGCTCATAGTTGTTCATGTCGTAGGACTGGCCGTTATAGATAGCGCTGTTAAGACGGTCGTCCAGCTCGTTCAGCACCAGCGTGTACTGGCGATCAAACGCAGGTCCTCCGCTGTACAGGCGGCTGGAACCGTCCGCCGGCATAACGACCAGCGGACCTGACAGCCCCATGGCCTTGCCGATTTCACCATTGTTACCGTCACAGTAGAAATAGCTGCCCGCACCCGGTGCGGTAAAACCGTAGGTACGTGAAGCACCGGGCGCCACGGTCGGCGTATTACTCATTACGCCGGGAATCACCAGGTTGACGGAACGGTCGAGATCGTTACTGACCGTGATATTGACCGTGTCGCCTTCCTTGACCACCAGGCCGGAAGTCAGCGCCCCGGGTCCGCTGCCGGCGGTATCACGGAATTGCCAGACGAAAACCGACACCCCGTCAGACATGGTTTTGAAGGTCCCCTCCGCTACCAGGTCGACATTGACCGTGGCGGCCTCGGCCCGTGGCGGTGTCAACAGGGTCAGCCCGGTCATGGCAAAGGCAGCCGAGCCGGTCAGACCGGTCTTGAGAAAATCGCGTCGTTTCATACCACTCCTCCTGATTAGAGCCATTGAAAAACCTCACCAAGGCGCCTCTGATTCATTCGAATAAACCCGTCATTGCGAGCGTAGCGCGGCAATCTCATGCAGTGGAATCAATCTGTTAGAGATTGCCGCGTTACCAAAGGGTATCCTTTAGGGTCCTTCGTTCCGCGCGATGACGACACATCAGAGTCTCCCTGATCTTTAAACACTGCCTGCCCTGGCTGATAAACCCTCCATGTTGAGGACAATATCCGACCAAAAAGGCAGCGAGTCTGTGACCTGGGATACAGACGGAACAACGATGGGGGGATTTATGATAGCCGCGGCTGGCTACGACAGGAGGTGGTTTTCGCTCTCATGATAAGCATGAAGGTTGTACGTACGATTGCCGGGCATCGGGTGGTCGTAACCCCGGTATTCAAAGACAAAAAACACCGCCCCGCCTACTGGCGGGTCAGTATCAACGACCATGTGCTGGCGCAGACCTTTGCCAGCACCAGCGATGCCTTCCGTTTCGCCGGCAACACCGAGCTGTTGCGGCCGCACTGATTACATATATCCGCGGCGGGCACAGCGTCCCAGGCACAGCGGCGAAACCAGCTCGATACGCCCGCGGTGCAGCTTCACACAGCCCTTCTGCTGCTCGAAGTCCTTCAGCATACGGCTGACCACTTCGCGGGTTGTGCCGAGTTCCATGGCGAGGGCTTCGTGAGTGATGCTGATAGTGTCGGTATCGTTGAGCTGAAAAAATTTACGCAACGTGGCAGCCAGTCGCACGTCGAGGGGCTGGAAGGCAACGGATTCGACCAGCAACATGGTGTCGTGCAAACGTTTGGCCAGCGTCGCAAGCACGAAGTCGCGGAACGCGGGCGAACGGGTCATGGCATACTGGAAATCCGTGTGCGGGATACTCAGGGCCCGTATGTCGGTTTCCGCCACGACATCGGCAGGACAGGAGCCTGCGCCCATCAGGCTGGTTATCGCCAGCACGGAAAGTTCACCCGGCTCCAGGCGGTAGAGCAACATTTCGCGCCCTTCCGGGGAAATCTGGCGTACCCGTACCGAGCCCTCCTGCAGAATCAAAAAGGCCTTGCAGGCATCGCCGCTGCGTGCCAGCAACTCGCCTTTTTGCAAACAGAGGCTTGTCGCTCGTCCCAGGATCTCATTCCAGACGGGATCCGGAATATCGGTCAGCCCGCATAACGCCTGCTGATCGACCTGTGCAGAATTCTCTGGCATGTAGATATCCTCCCCCGTCCCGATATCAATCGGGAAAACATCTTCCTTTCGCGTCCGGGACCCAAATACCCCGGCACAGCCGCAAAGCCGGAAAACCTGCGCACCCGTTTCCGCCTTATCCGGTTATCGCCTTCCATAGAGTTAAAAGTGCCTGATCGTTTTTTTTGACTTGTGCCACGCATGCTACCACTAATTTGACGCGTTTGCGGCATAGACGATAAGCAGGGGTAGCGAAATCAGTTAGTCACAAACCTGACTTTATTCGCTCCGCTACGCGGAAAGCGTTGGCATATATAGTCCAGGTATAGGGCACGCTGCCCCCCGTGGGCATAAAGCTGCCGTCGGTTATATAAAGGTTTTCAACATCGTGGAGACGGCAATCGGCGTCCAGCACCGAAGTTGCCGGGTCGTTGCCGAAGCGGCAACCGCCGGCAACCAGGTTCTGTGGCGGCGAGCCACTGACGCCGGAGCGAATGTTTCTGGCGCCCAGGGTTTGCATCACCCGGAGCGTGCGTTCATTGATATAGCGTCCGACTTTCAGGTCGTGTTCATGGTAGCCGATGCGCACCTTTGCAACCGGCGTATCCCATTTGTCACGGACGCTGCTGTCCAGCCCGACAAAACAGTTATCGGTCGGCAACCAGTCGCAGAATATCTCGTAACGCAGGTGCTGTGCGTCGGTAAACGCCGACTTCAGTCGTTGTTGCAGGGGTCGTCCCCACACCAGCCTGTCGTCGTCAGCCCATTTTTCCGCCATGGCCCTGCCGATCGGATTGGGATGACTCAGCAGGAAATCCACCGTGCCGCCCTTGGCGCGCCCGCCGAAGGCCTTGTCATCGATGTAATACCAGTCCTGCAGTCCCCGGTTTACAAACGGGCCACGCACCTTCAGCGCGGCTGCATCGTCGGCACCCGGGCCGGCATACTCCAGGTCGCCGGAACCCGAGCCGCCCGCCGAAAACAACAGGTTCCTGCCCACCTGACCCCGGTTGTTACCCAGACCCTGCGCATGCTTCGGTCCGCCGGACGCCAGTAGCAGGCGGCTGGTTTCGATAGCCTGGCAGGCCACGACGAAGATTTTCGCGCTCACTGTCTGCGGCTTGTCATCGGCATCGAAGTAATGCGCGGCGACGACCTTGCCACCGGCGTTGCTGGCGAGTTTATACACCTTGGCGTGGGCGCGGATTTCACAACGCCCGGTTGCGACAGCGCGATCCAGCAACGCCGCGCGCGCACTGCCCTTGGCGCCCGTCGAACAACCGTAACTGCCGCAATAGCCCGAGTAGGCGCAACCACCACGTCCGTCCCTGGCAGCGGAGAGTATGGCGCGCGGGGTCGGCAGCGGGTGCAGGCCCAGTTTTTCACACGCGCTGTCGATGCGCGCCACCACCGGGTGTTCACGCGTGGGCGGCATGGGGAAATCCGCCGTGGAACGCGGTTCCGCAAAGGGATGGTCGACAAACCGCCCGGAGATCCCGACTTCTGTCTCCACCCGTGTATACCAGGGCTCCAGGTCTTCGTAACTGATCGGCCAGTCGGCTACGTTGGCGCCATCGATAGGACCGAATTCCGACAGCAGGCGGAAGTCCTCCGGTTTCAGGCGATAGAAAAACCCGCTCATAAAGTTGGAGGAACCACCGACACAGTTCCCGTTCCAGAAGTCCCACCCGGACTCCGATGTGGCTTCGCCAACCCAGTCGCCGTCGTGGAGATCCTCGATGACGTGCTGTTCGTCTTCGAGTTCGGGGGTGTACACGCTGCGCCGGCAGCAGGCCAGTTCGTCCTTGTAGAAGTCCTGTTCGGTCAGCCAGGGACCCTTCTCCAGCACCAGCACCGAGTAACCGGCCTGCGCCAGCGTGAGCGCAACCGGGCCGCCGCCCGCACCGCTACCGATAACACATACAGCGTAATCCCGGTCCACGGTCGTCAGGCCTTGCGCCGGAAGTGAACCGGTTTGCCGAGCCGGTACCATGCCTTGTCCGCAGGCGGAGCGGGAAACCCGGGCTGGTGTTCCAGCCACTGCCAGCCGATGCCGCCGGGGTTGCCGCCGTACACCGGGTCAGCCAGCAGCGCTTCCAGCAGGTAGGTCAGCAACAGGGACAACCACCTGCGACCCGCCCTGCTCTGCTCGATGTTGCGCAACAGGATTTCCCGTTGTGCTTCGTCCAGCCCGGTAAAGGGCCTGTTGCGCTGCGTCTGCGCGAGATCGTTCAGCCACCCCACACCGTTGACAATAAATTCCCTGTCCCCGCCATCGGCGGCCGGGTTCTCAAGCGTGTTACGCAGGTACACAATGGCCCGGATATCGCCGGCGCCGGGTATGGCTTCGCCGGCGGGCAGCATGTGCTGCTGCACCGCGGCGAGCGTCAGCCAGGGGTCCTTGGCAGCCCGGTCGGGATTCGCCGCCGCACCCGCAGCGGCGCGCATTTTCTGCAGCGCGGCTGCCGGACAGGCGGCCGCCAGTGCGCCCAGCGCGGTGACCCGGGTCAGGAACTCGCGACGACTGATTTCCGCTGTGCGTTTGATGCTCATTTATAAACCACCCTGACCCGAGACTCGCCCGCCAGTTCCCGCAGTCGGTGCAGCAGCTCGTCCGTGGGGTGGACGCGCCACTGTTCACCCAGCGTGATATGCGCTTCTGCGGTGCCGCCGTGGTACAGGATACCGACCGGGCAGCTGCCTTCACAGAAGGGCGACAACACTTCGCCCAGCGAACGCACGAAACCGTTACCGGCCTTGTGTGCACCGACATCCACCACCAGGCGCCGCGCGTACACTTCGCGCGCCTGGTCTATTTCGAGGATCTTGTTGGCGTTCAGCCGCATGCTGCCGGAAAACTCGTCGAAAGCCAGCGTACCCTGCACCACCAGCACCTTGTCGTTGGCCAGCAGCGCCCGGTATTGCTCGAACACGCGGGAGAACACCCTGATCTCCATGCGCGCCGTGCGATCGTCCAGGGTGATGAAAGCGATACGCGAGCCGCTTTGGGTATTGCGCGTGCGGAAGTCCACTACCAGCCCGGCCAGCACCACGGTCTTTTCCTGCCCCCGCTGCCGTCCTGCACCGGCGGCCGGGGTCTGTTCGCCCAGTTCCGCCAGCGGTGCCGTAATGATACTGGCGAGTTCTTCCCGGTAGCGGTCGATGGGGTGCCCGGTGAGATACAGGCCCAGGGTTTCCTTTTCACCCGCCAGGCGTTGTTGTTCATCCCAGTCGGGTACGCTGACGGCAGCCAGTGGCTGCACCTGCACGGGTGCGGTGACACTGCCGAACATGTCGGATTGCCCGGCGGCGGAATCGCGCAGCTGCTGTTCGGCTGACTTTATCGCTTCCGGCAGCTGCGCCATGAGCGCTGCCCGGTTTTCACCCAGCGTATCCAGGGCACCGGCGCGTATCAGCGCCTCGTACACACGACGCGTCACCTTGCGCGAATCGGTACGGGTACACAGGTCGACCAGCGAAGCATAGGGACCGTTGCTCAGCCGGTTGTGAATCATCACCTCGATGGCGGCCTCGCCCACGCCCTTGATGGCGCCCAGGCCATAGATAATGGTACCGCCGGCCGGAGCACTGTCCGTGCTCTCGCTAACGCCTGCCGTGAAGGCATAGCCGGAGCGGTTGATATCCGGCGCCACCACTTCGAGTCCCATGTGGCGGCACTCATCGATCAGGTTGACCACCTTGTCGGTATTATCCATATCCGCGGACAACACCGCGGCCATGAAGGGGGCCGGGTAATGCGCCTTCAGCCAGGCGGTCTGGTAGGACACCAGCGCATAGGCGGCGGAATGAGACTTGTTGAAACCGTAACCGGCAAATTTCTCCATCAGGTCGAAAATGTAGGTCGCGGTTTTTTCCTCGACACCGCGCTGCACGGCACCCTCGGTAAAGATGGTGCGCTGCTTGGCCATTTCCTCGGGTTTTTTCTTGCCCATGGCACGGCGCAGCAGATCGGCACCGCCCAGCGTGTAGCCGGCCAGCACCTGCGCGATCTGCATGACCTGTTCCTGGTAGAGAATGACGCCGTAGGTCGGCCTGAGTATGGGTTCGATATCCGGGTGCGGGTATTCGACCCTGGCGCCGTGCTTGCGATTGATGAACGTCTCCACCATGCCGGACTGCAGGGGTCCGGGACGGTACAGCGCGACCAGCGCGACGATGTCTTCAAAGGAATCCGGCTTGAGGTTCCTGATCAGCTCCTTCATGCCGCGCGATTCCAGCTGGAATACCGCGGTGGTGCGACCGGTTTTCAGCAGTTCGAAAGCTGCGGCGTCGTCCAGGGGGATAGCCGCGATATCCAGCGCCTCTTCACCCTGTTCGGCGCGCTGCGTGTTGACCGTCTGCAGGGCCCAGTCGATGATGGTCAGGGTGCGCAGGCCCAGGAAGTCGAACTTCACCAGTCCCACGGCTTCCACGTCGTCCTTGTCGAACTGGCTGACGATATTGACGCCGCCGGGTTCGCAGTAGACGGGGGTGAAATCGGTAAGCCGGGTGGGTGAAATCACCACGCCACCGGCGTGTTTGCCGGCGTTGCGGGACAGCCCTTCCAGCGAGCGCGCCAGGTCCAGGATCGCCCGCACATCCTCGTCATCCCGGTACAGGTCGCGCAGCGCCTCTTCCTGCTCCAGCGCCATATCCAGCGTAATGCCGATTTCAAACGGAATCAGTTTGGCGATACGGTCCACGAACCCGTAGGGCTGGCCCAGCACCCGGCCGACGTCACGCACCACCGCCTTGGCCGCCATGGAACCGTAGGTGATGATCTGCGAAACCTTTTCCCGCCCGTAGCGTTCCGCCACATAGTCGATGACCCGGTCGCGTCCTTCCATGCAGAAGTCGACGTCGAAGTCCGGCATGGAGACGCGTTCGGGATTGAGAAAACGCTCGAACAGCAGTTCGTATTTAAGCGGGTCGAGATCCGTGATGGTCAGGGCATAGGCCACCAGCGAACCGGCGCCCGAGCCACGCCCCGGCCCTACCGGCACACCGTTTTTCTTGGCCCACTGGATAAAATCGGCGACGATCAGGAAGTAACCCGGAAAACCCATGGAGAGGATGACATCCAGCTCGGTCTGCAGGCGCTCATCGTAGGGTTTGCGGCGTTCCGCGAAATCATCGGCCCCGGTATCGAACACGCTGGCCAGGCGCTCCTCGAGCCCCTGTTGCGCCTGCTGACGGAAATACTCGTCTACGCTCATACCCTCCGGGATCGGAAAATCGGGCAGGTAGTTTTCACCCAGGGTCAGGTGCAGGTTACAGCGCCGGGCAATCTCGACGCTGTTTTCGAGCGCCTCGGGAAGATCCGCAAACAGCGCCTGCATTTCCTCGGGCGAACGCAGGTACTGCTGCTCCGAATGGCGCTTGGGACGGCGCGGATCGTCCAGGGTGCGTCCGTCGTTGATACAGACGCGCGCTTCGTGCGCTTCGAAATCATCCGCCTGGAGAAAGTGCACGTCATTGGTGGCCACCACCGGCACGTCGTGCCCGGCGGCCAGTTCCACCGCGGCATGCAGGTAGCGCTCCTCGCCAGCGCGCCCGGTGCGCTGCACTTCGAGGTAAAAATGCCCGGGAAACAGCCGCAGCCAGATCGCCAGACGCTGCTCGGCCAGTTCCCGGTTTTCCGCCAGCAGGGCCGCGCCGATATCACCCTCCCTGCCCCCCGACAGCGCAATCAGGCCCCCGGTGGAGCCTTCCAGCCAGGCCTGATCGAGCATGGGAACGGACTGGTGCTGCCCTTCCAGGTAAGTGCGTGATACCAGCTCGGTAAGATGCCTGTAGCCCTGGCGGTCTTTACACAGCAGCACCAGGCGCCAGGGGCGCGCGGGCTGCTCCGGGTTACGTACCCAGAGTTCCACGCCGATGATGGGTTTGACACCGGCAGCCATGGCCGCCCGGTAGAACTTGACCATGGCAAACATGTTGCTCTGGTCGGTTACGGCAACGGCCGGCATGCCGGCTTCGGCTACAGCTTTTACCAGGGGTTTCAACCGCACGACACCGTCTACCAGCGAATATTCGCTGTGCAGGTGGAGGTGGACAAAACCCGGGTTCATGGTTGCAGTGTCCGGCTTTGCTGGCGGGGTTTCAAGACTTGACAAAACTGTCGACCGGCAGACCGGCAGGGAGGATTTTCAGCCGCTCTCTTTCGGCTCCAGTTCCAGCAGAAATTCACGGATTTCCGCGAGCATTTCGTCAAAGGAAGGGTTGTAGGTCAGCCGGCGGATAACCGGGCAATCCCCGGATTCGTCGAACATCTCCCCCAGGCAGCTTTCCTCGCCGCGTTTGCAGAGTTCATACTTGTGCGGATCCAGCTGGTAGTAGTGGGTGCAGAAACGATAGCTGCCCGCGGCGCCATAATGCGGGTTGTCCGGCGCCTGCAGCAACGCCGTATGTGCGTAGGAACGGATATTCCGCTGCGGAAAGCTCGCCGGCACGACCCTGACCCCGGCGGGAACCGCGGGGTGGCCGGTGCTGTAGTAGAGCATCCGGCGCGGCGCACCCGTCTGCCGCGCAAACCACTTGAGGATGGCGCCGGAATCCACCGTCGCATCCTTTTCGCTGGCGACGACAAACAGCGGTATTTCACGTTGCACCAGGGTACTGACGCGATGCAGTGCCCTGATCAGCCGATGCGCCTCGCAAATCGCGCGATTGCTCAGCGACTCGTATTTGAAAGCATCGCTGTCAGGTTGCACGTTGAACCAGTTCATCCGCCACCACCACTTGCCGAGCCAGGCCAGTGGACAGGTCAACTGTGCCGCGGCAATGACACGTACCGCCGGGGCGAACAGGAACAGCCCCTTTATATGACTGTTACGCACCGACTGGTAGAGGTTGAGTGTCGCGCCGATAGAGAATCCCAGCAGATAAAGGTCATCGACTTCCGCCCCGAGCAGATCGAGCAGGTGCTGATGGGCCTCGACCCAGTCCTGCCAGCGGATATCCAGCAGGTCGCCCGGCCGTGTGCCGTGCCCCGGCAGTTGCATCGCCAGCACCAGGAATCCCTGTTGCTGAAAGAAGCCGGCGATATCCCGCATCATGAACGGCGCATCGGTCAGGCCGTGCACCATCAGGATGCCACGCCTGGTGCGACCGTCGCCATCCGGCTCCGGTCTGAGCATGAACGGGCTGTTACCTTCGACCACCCAGGCGCGCTCCCTGTCATCCATTCCGCAACGGGCCGCTTCCACGCGCTTTCTGCAGGCATCGAGATAGGCCTCGATACTGTCCGCCCGGTCACAGTCCTCCCCGGCACGCGCTGCAGGCCGGTGACGCTCGCCCAACGCGTACCTCCCGGCAGACTGACCGCCCGGTCGGAACGAGGAAAAGAATTTCCAGAACTGCGACATGGTGTCAGGGGGTGTCGGCCGCCGCTTCCAGCAGACGGCGTACCGGTGCATAGGAGCGTCGGTGCACGGGCGTAACACCGAGCGTCTGCAACGCTTCCAGGTGTGCCTTGCTGGGATAGCCCTTGTGTTTCGCCAGCCCGTAACCCGGGTAACTGCTGTCCAGCTCCATCATTTCATGGTCACGACTGACCTTGGCGATAATCGAGGCGGCGCTGATCGCCGGCACCAGCGAATCCCCCCTGACGACGGCCCGCGACGGGTAATCGAGCGGCGGACAGCGGTTGCCGTCCACCAGCACCAGTTCGGGCGCGACTGTCAGCCCCGCGACCGCGCGCTGCATGGCGAGCAGGCTGGCCTGCAGGATATTGATCGCGTCTATCTCGTGCACCTCGGCACGCCCCAGCGACCAGGCCAGCGCCCGCTCACGGATCTGCACCGCGAGTATTTCGCGGCGCCGCTCGCTAAGTTTTTTTGAATCCCCCAGACCGTCTATCGGCCGTGCGGGATCGAGTATCACGGCTGCCGCCACCACCGGGCCTGCCAGCGGGCCGCGCCCTGCTTCGTCGACGCCCGCCAGGCATTCAGCCAGCGCCTGGAAATCGAAATCGTCCTGTTCAGTCAATGTGTTCCCCTTGCGATGATCTGTTGTGCCGCCTGCTGTGCCGCACCGGTGCGCAGTTGCCGGTGCAGCCGAGCAAACGGTTCCACCTGCCGGGCAGCCTTGTCCGGCTGCCGGAGCAGTTCGAGAACGGTATCCGCCAGCTGTTGCGGCGTCGCGGCTGACTGCAGGTATTCGGGCACCTGTTCCGTAGCCAGCAGGTTATTGGGCAATGATACATAAGGTACGTGCAACATGCGGCTGGCCAGCGCGTAGCTGAGCGGGTGCATACGGTAGGCGACGACCATGGGCCTGTTGACGAGCATGCATTCGAGTGTGGCGGTGCCGGATGCCAGCAGCACTACGTCTGCGGCGCACATGGCCTGGCGCGCCTGACCGTTGATCAGCCGCAGCGACGACAGGTCGCGGGCCCCCTCCTTCAGGATATCCCTGCACAGGGGTAACAGGCCCGGTGTCGCAACCGGAAGCACAAACTGCAGATCCGGCAGCGTTTGTTTACACCGGCGCGCCGTTGCAAGAAACACCGGCAGCAGGCGTTTCACCTCGCTCGCCCTGCTGCCCGGCAACAGCGCCACGCAGGGGCGCCGGGTATCGAGCGCCAGCGCCTCCCTGGCCTGCTGCAATGAAGGGCTGTCACCAATCTCGTCGGCCAGCGGGTGCCCGGTGAAATGCGCCGCTATACCCTGTTGTGCATAGAACTGCGCTTCAAACGGCAACAGCGTCAGCATCAGGTCGACGCTGCGTCGAATTTTTTCCATCCGGTAACGGCGCCATGCCCAGATGGACGGGCTGACCCAGTGCACGGTCGGGATACCGTGACGTTTGAGCACCCTTTCCAGCGGGATATTGAAATCAGGGGCATCGATCCCGACGAATACATCCGGCGGATTGCGCAGGAAATGCCGCACGACCTTGCTGCGCAGGCGCAACAGGCCGGGCAGGCGCCCGAGCACTTCCACCAGGCCCATGACCGCGAGCCGCTCGGAACGGGCCAGTACCTCGCAACCGGCTGAACGCATTGCCGCACCGGCCACGCCTTCAAGGCACACGTCGGGCTGTATGTTCCGGATAGCGCTGATCAGCGCCGCACCCAGCCGGTCACCCGACAGTTCACCGGCAACCAGCCCGATACGCAATGGCCTGCCCATGCGTCAGCGCACGATGCTGCGGTCACTGGCCGACACGAATTCCCGCAGCCGGCGCAGGTCGTCACTTTCGTGCTCTATACGGCCCAGTTCCTCGATGGCTTTTTCCAGCGACAGATCCGAACGGTAAAGAATGCGGTAGCCTTCCTTCAGCCAGCGAATCCTTTCTGCGGAAAAACCGCGTCGCCTGAGCCCTTCCGTGTTGAGGCCGCGCGCCCTGCCCCGGCCTTCACTGACCATGACAAAAGGCGGCACACTCTTGTTGATGCGCGCGCCGTAGGCGGTAAACGCGTGCTCGCCGATGTGGCAGAACTGGTGTACCAGGCTGGCGCCACCCAGTGTCGCGTAGTCACCGATATGCACGTGACCGGCCAGCGTCGTGTTGTTCGCCAGCACGGTATGACTGCCAATGCGGCAATCGTGCGCAATGTGTACGTAGGCCATGATCCAGTTGTCGTCGCCAAGGCGCGTTACACCGGCGTCCTGTTCGGTGCCGCGATTGATCGTCACATACTCGCGGATGGTGTTGTTGCAACCGATCTCCAGGCGGGTCGGTTCACCGCGGTATTTTTTATCCTGGGGCTCGCTGCCGAGTGAAGCAAAGGGGAAAATCCGGGTGCCGGCGCCAATCAGCGTCAGGCCGCCCAGCACAACATGCGCACCGATCCAGCAGGTGCTGTCGATTTCGACCCCGGCGCCGATCACGGTGTAGGGCCCGACAATCACGTCGGCAGCAACCCGCGCCGCGGGGTCTATTACAGCGGTGGGATGAATCAGGGTGGCGCTATGCGGGACGGACATACACGGACGCGGTCAAACGTCGGTCTTGCGTTCGGTACACATGATTTCGGCGCTGGCTACGGTCTTGCCGTCCACGCTGGCATCACAATCGAACACCCAGATTCCACGCCTGATCTTTATGACCTCGACCGACAGGCGCAACTGGTCGCCGGGCTCGACGGGTTGTTTGAAACGCGCCTTGTCCATACCGACCAGGTAATAAAGCGTGCCCGGTTCACGCTGGCCGTCCCCGGTCTTGAACGCCAGCAAGCCGGTCGCCTGCGCCAGCGCTTCCAGAATCAATACACCGGGCATCACCGGTTTTTCCGGGAAATGCCCCTGGAAAAACGGCTCGTTGACGGAAACATTCTTGATCCCCACCAGCGACTTGCCGGCCTCGAATTCAAGCACGCGGTCCACCAGCAGGAACGGATAACGGTGCGGCAACAGATTCCGGATTGCGTTGATGTCCATGTTCATTATTAAACCTTATTCCCGGTATGTGCGATAAGACTTTATTTTATCTGTTATTTTCAAGATCCGACACCCGGCGTGCCAGGGTGTCGAGCTGCTTGATCCGTACCGCGTTACGGCGCCACAGGGCATTTTTTGTCAACGGCGTCCCCGCCGAATAGGTACCCGCCTGGTGAATGGAGCGGGTCACCATCGCCATGGCCGTGATGTGAACATTGTCAGTGATCTCCACGTGAC
>JBHHXO010000051.1:0-16134 GCA_046757125.1 Thiogranum sp. | reverse complement strand
CTGGGCGGCATGTAGGTGGCCCATCTAGCTATGGGAGCGCGATACGCGGCGTTGGCCGTATGGAGCAGAACAATGAACAGTGATCGTTTGATCATCTTCGATACCACCTTGCGCGACGGCGAACAGAGTCCCGGCGCGTCCATGAACAAGGACGAAAAGGTACGTATTGCGCGCTCGCTGGAACGCATGAAAGTGGACGTGATCGAGGCCGGTTTCCCCATTGCCAGTCCCGGTGATTTCGAGTCCGTGCAGGCCGTCGCCCAGGCGGTGAGCGAATCCACGGTGTGTGGGCTGGCGCGTGCGCTGGAGCGCGATATTGACCGCGCCGGCGAGGCACTGAAGGATGCGGCTTCGGCGCGGATACATACCTTCATCGCCACCTCGCCGATCCACATGAAAATGAAGTTGCGCATGGAACCGGACCAGGTGGTGGAACAGGCGGTCAGGGCGGTGCAGCGTGCGCGCAAGTATACCGATGACGTCGAGTTCTCCCCCGAAGACGCGGGCCGCTCCGAACTGGATTTTCTTTGCCGGGTACTCGAAGCGGTGATCGATGCCGGTGCGACCACGGTCAACATCCCGGATACGGTGGGTTACAACCTGCCGCACCAGTTCGGCGAGTTGATCAGGAAACTGATCGAGCGTGTGCCGAATGCCGACAAGGCGGTGTTTTCCGTGCACTGTCACAACGACCTGGGTCTGGCTGTCGCCAACTCCCTGTCTGCGGTGCTGAACGGTGCGCGCCAGGTGGAATGCACCATCAACGGCCTGGGTGAACGCGCCGGTAACGCGGCACTCGAGGAAGTGGTCATGTCGGTGCGTACCCGGCGCGATATTTTCTCCTGTGAAACGCGCCTGGATGCGACCCAGATCGTGCCCGCCTCGCGCCTGGTGGCGGGTATAACAGGCTTTACGGTGCAGCCGAATAAAGCCGTGGTGGGCGCCAATGCCTTCGCGCACGAATCCGGGATTCACCAGGACGGTGTACTGAAGAGTCGCGAGACATACGAAATCATGCGTGCCCAGGACGTGGGCTGGTCGGATAACCGTATCGTGCTGGGCAAGCACTCCGGGCGCAACGCCCTGCGCTCACGCCTGGAAGAACTCGGCATCAGCTTTGATTCCGAAGAAGCTCTCAACGAGGCCTTCTCGCGCTTCAAGATGCTTGCCGACAAGAAACACGAGATCTATGACGAAGATCTTCAGGCGCTGGTGACCGAGGCCAACCTCGACGCCGTCAACGAGCAGTTCAGGCTGGTCTCGCTCAAGGTCTGTTCCGAAACGGGCGAGACGCCGAATGCCGCGATCACACTGAACATCGACGGGGGGGAACACAGCGCCAGTGCGCCGGGCAGCGGCCCGGTGGATGCGGCGTTCAGGGCTATCGAGGCGATCGTCCACAGCGGCACCTGTCTGCAGCTGTATTCCGTCAGCAACATTACCAGCGGTACGGATGCGCAGGGCGAGGTTACGGTACGCCTGGAAAAGGCGGGGCACATTGTGAACGGGCAGGGTGCCGATACCGATATTGTGATCGCGTCGGCGCGCGCGTATCTGAATGCGCTGAACAGGATCATTCCCCCGCAGGGGCGCGAGCACCCGCAGCTTGGTGAGGTGTAGACCGGTACCGGGGCCATGCGTTGACCATTAGCCGTGAACAACAGCTGCAATACCTGGAGGCGATGGGCATTCAGGGATGGACTGCGCGCTATGCGGATAGTACTGCGGATGTTGAACAGGAAGCTGTGGTGTTCGATTCTCCAGAACCGGTGACCGATGTCGCGCTTGAGCCGCCCCCCGATGTTTTTGCTGAAACGTCGGATGTCGCCGGCCTGGACTGGCCGGCGCTCGAAGCCCGGGTCAGTGACTGTCGCCTGTGCGACCTGCACGCCAGCCGTACGCGAACGGTGTTCGGTGTCGGCAATCGCAGCGCCGACTGGCTGGTAATCGGCGAAGCGCCCGGCCACGATGAGGACCAGCAGGGCGAGCCGTTCGTGGGGCGGGCCGGGCAGCTGCTGAACGCCATGCTGCAGGCTGTCGGCCTGCGGCGCGGGCAGGTGTACATTGCCAATATTCTGAAGTGCCGCCCCCCCAACAACCGTGACCCCAAACCGGAAGAGGTCGTCTGTTGCGAACCCTACCTGCTGCGCCAGATCGAACTGATCCAGCCCCGGCTGATTCTGGCCGTGGGCCGCATTGCCGCACAGAACCTGCTGAATACCCAGACCCCGATCGGCAAACTGCGCGGTGAAGTGCACCGCTTCCGGGATACCGGGATACCGCTGATTGCGACCTATCACCCGGCCTACCTGTTGCGCTCGCCGCTGGAGAAACGCAAGTCGTGGCAGGACCTGCAGCTGGCGCTCAGAACAGTGCAGGAGGAGGGCGGGTGAGTGCCATACTCGCCAACCGCGGTGCGGGCATCAGGCCGTTGACCCCCGCGGACCTCGATGCCGTCATGGAGATCGAGACCCGGGCCTACGATTTTCCCTGGACAGAGGGTATTTTCCGGGACTGCCTGCGGGTGGGTTACTGTTGCTGGTGTTACGAGAGCGACGAGACCCTGTTGGGCTATGGCGTGATGAGCGCGGCAGCGGGAGAGTCGCATATCCTGAACCTGACCGTGCGACCCGAGTCGCAGCGGCAGGGTATCGGCAGCCGCCTGCTGAAACACTTCCGGCAGCTGGCGCGCCGGCATGGGGCGGATACCCTCATGCTGGAAGTGCGTCCCTCGAATGGTGGCGCCATCAGTCTGTACGAAAAACTGGGCTTCAATGAGATCGGTGTGCGACGTAATTATTATCCCGCCGAGGACGGGCGTGAGGACGCGCTGCTGCTGGCGCTGAGCCTGGAGGGCTGAGGGTCGGGGCCGGGCTTGAAATGGCCCATACGTGCTTCTTTAACTTGTTGGATAATATAGTATTAGTATGGAACGGTACGCCCGCGCCATACAGATGTTATAGTTACGCTCGGGCACGAAAAAAAGAACATTTGGCAGTTGGGGCTGAGTAAAGGCAGTGAACAAGAAAACAGGCTTGGTTGTGCTGGTTATTGTGTTGGTGGGGGCGCTGGTTTACGTTCTGTCATCCGGTTCACGACCGGATATGCCGCCCGCTGTTGCACATAAGTCCTCCGCCCTGCCTGCGTCAGCCGGTCTGTCTGTCGGTCCGTCTGTCGGTTCAGAACAATCCACGCCGACAGAAAATCCATCATTTCCTGAAACAGAAAATTCCACCGGTGACGGCACTGTTGCCAGTCCGGCAACACAACGCCCCCCCGCACTGGAACCGGAAATACGCGCCGCGCTTGGCAAGTTGCTTGATACTTCTTCTGAGGGTCTGGTGGAAGAAACAAGGAACGGGGTAACGAGCGTAGATTTGCAGGGGCGCTTTCAGACCGTACCGGTGGCAACAATCGATGAGCAGGGAGAAGCGAGGATTGTTGACTACTCCAGTTTGCCTGAAGAGTCCCCGGAATGAACATATACAAGCTTGCAGGGGGTGTTTCCGGAGCGCTGTTTGCGTGTTTCTTCGCGGGATCCGTCAGTGCTACCCAGATTGTTATAGCCAATCTCGACGGGCCGGGTGAAGGTTTTAATGACACTACACCGGCTCAGCCCGTTGGTTTCAATCCCGGCACCACGCTTGGCGAGCAGCGCCTGTTCGTTTTTCAGCACGCGGCAAAGATATGGGAGTCCACAATTGACAGCAATGTGGATATTGTCGTGGAAGCAAAGTTTGACCCGTTGACCTGTTCTGCCACTTCCGCGGTGCTGGGTTCAGCCGCCGCTACCACGGTTGTCAGGGATTTCCCCAACGCGCCTGTTGCAAATACCTGGTACTCAATAGCACTGGGAAACAGCCTGGCGGGTTCTGATTTGAGTGCCAGTGCGGATATAACTGCAACATTCAACGGCGATATCGACAACAACAATGACTGTCTCAACGGTTATAACTGGTATTACGGTCTCGACGGAGTCAAGCCGGCAAACACGTTTGAATTACTCAGTGTGGTTATGCACGAGATCGGTCATGGGCTGGGCTTCCAGACCTTTGTCGATATCAATACCGGTCAGAAACTCCTCGGCAGAGACGATACCTATATGCTGAAACTGGAGGACCACAGTCTGAACCAGACATGGAATCTGTTGAGCGATGCACAGCGACTGGCTTCGATGACCGACACCGGTGACCTGCACTGGGCAGGTCCGAGCGTTACATCACAGATAGCTGATTATACCGGCGGGGTGAACCAGGGGCATATCACCATGTATGCACCTGATCCGATCGCAGGCGGATCTTCGGTTTCGCACTTCAACACCGCACTGACACCCAATGAGCTGATGGAACCTTTTGATACCGGTCCGAAATCAGGTCCCGGTCTTGCGTTGCAACTGTTCCAGGACATCAGTTGGGCCACGCCTGTTAACGCCAGGCCGGTGATAACAGTGCTGGGTGACCAGACGGCTTACGATGGAGAGACGATCCAGGTTGCGATCCGGATCGCGGACAACGATACACCGGTGACCGGTCTGACGCTGCAGGCCGCTTCATCCGTTACAACGATCGTTGATGCGGCGGGCATGTCGTTTAGTGGCAGCACCAATACCAGAACCCTGAGTATTACCCCGCTGCCCGGAAGCAGTGGTGCAACGACAATCGACGTAACGGTGTCGGACGGCAGCAGCAGTGCCACCGAAAGTTTTACCCTGAATGTAATATTCAATAACCCGCCGGTCGTTACGATCAGCAGCCCGGCTGACGGCAGTGCATTTACCGACACGGATTTTGTCGATCTCCTGGCCAGCGCCAGTGACGTGGAGGACGGTGACGTGAGCGCTTCCCTGAGCTGGAGTTCCAGCCTGGACGGTTTGCTTGTGAATGGCGGAAGTGTTTCGACGACGCTGTCAGAGGGCGTACATTTACTGACCGCTACCGCGAGTGACAGCCTGGGTAAAACGGGAAGCCTGAGCCGGACCGTCACCATATATGGCAATGGGGACACGGATGTCGACGGTTTGAGTGATAACTGGGAGTTCAGTAACTTCGGCTCGCTGCTGGAGACGGCTACGGGTGATTATGACACTGACGGCCTGTCCAACCTGGGCGAGTTCAATGCCGGAACCGTACCCACCGATCCGGACACGGATGGTGACGGGATCAGTGACGGCGATGAGGTAAATCTTTACGCTACCGACCCCACGCAATCCAATACCGGCGACCTCGGTCCGCGCGGGGCTCCCGATGGCGTGATCAATGCCGGCGACCTGGTAGTAATGACCCGCCTGGTGACAGGTATCATCCAGCCGTCGACGCTGGAGGCCGTGCTGGCCGACGTCAATGGCGATGCCCAGATCAATGTTGCCGATCTGCTGCTATTGCAGCAGGCTGTCCAGAACGGCAGCGCGCTCTAGTGCTCTATCAACATGATAATTACGGGTTCAGCGTCCCTGTGGTGTTTCGCAGTAAGGCGCAGTGCGAAGGCAATGGCCATTCCCTTGTCGAGCGCTGCAACGCAGCTGCGGGACACCACAGGGACGCCCTTCGGGTTAGCTTGTCAACGCCCACGGACTGCGTTCCGCCTCTTGACAAGGGAATGGCCATTGCCTGCGAGGCGCGCCTTGCCGTGAACATTGACAAGCTAACTGAATCCGTAATTATCATGTTGATAGAGCTAGGGCCTGTTAACACTTCCCGTGGCTGCAGTATAATGCGGGTTTTTCCCGTCCTGACACCAGCACCATGAGCAGTATTACCGACGAAGCGCAACGGCGTCGTACCTTTGCCATCATTTCCCACCCGGACGCGGGTAAAACCACGCTGACCGAAAAGCTGTTGCTGTTCGGTGGCGCCATCCAGCTCGCCGGTACGGTCAAGGGCCGCAAGGCGGCCCGGCATGCCACCTCGGACTGGATGGCCATGGAAAAGGAACGCGGCATTTCCGTGACCTCGTCGGTCATGCAGTTTCCCTACCGGGATGCGATGGTCAACCTGCTGGATACACCCGGGCACGAGGATTTCTCGGAAGATACCTACCGTACCCTGACCGCGGTGGACTCGGCGCTGATGGTGATCGACGTCGCCAAGGGCGTGGAGGCGCGCACCATCAAGCTGATGGAAGTCTGCCGCCTGCGTACTACACCGATCTTTACCTTCATCAACAAGCTCGACCGCGAGGGACGCGACGCGATCGATTTGCTCGACGAGGTCGAGGACGTACTGAAGATCGATTGTGCGCCGATCACCTGGCCGATCGGCATGGGCAAGCGCTTCAAGGGTGTGTACCACATAGAACAGGACAGGGTGTACCTGTACCGTTCCGGGGACGGCAGCAAGCGACAGGATGCAACCCTTGTCAACGGGCTGGACAATCCGCTACTGGATGAAGTGCTGGGCGGGCAGGCGCAGGAGCTGCGCGAGGAGGTCGAGCTGGTACAGGGCGCCAGTCACGCCTTTGACAAGGAAGCCTATTTGCGTGGCGAACTGTCGCCGGTGTTTTTCGGATCGGCAATCAACAATTTCGGTGTGCGGGAATTGCTGGATTACTTTGTCGAATACGCCCCGCCACCCTTGCCCCGGTCCACCACGACGCGCGATGTGGATCCGCTGGAAGACAGGCTCACGGGTTTTGTATTCAAAATCCAGGCGAACATGGACCCGCAACACCGTGACCGTATCGCCTTCTTCCGTGTCTGTTCGGGCGTGTACAGGAAAGGCATGAAGATGCGTCACGTGCGCATCGGTCGTGATGTGCAGGTGGCTAACGCGCTGACGTTTCTGGCGTCCGACCGTGGTCACGTCGAGGAAGCCTGGCCCGGCGATATCATCGGCCTGCATAACCACGGCACCATTCGCATCGGCGACACCTTTACCCAGGGCGAGGAGCTGAAGTACACCGGCATACCCAACTTCGCCCCGGAACTGTTCCGGCGCGCTGTGCTGAAGGACCCGCTGAAGATGAAAGCCCTGCAGAAAGGGCTTGACCAGCTCAGCGAGGAAGGGGCGACACAGCTGTTCCGCCCGCTGAAAAACAACGACCTGATCCTGGGCGCCGTCGGCGTATTGCAGTTCGAGGTGGTCGCGCAGCGTCTGGCGGACGAGTACAGGGTCGAGTGTATCTTCGAGAATGTGTCGGTAGCGACAGCACGCTGGATCGAATGCGACGACCCGAAGCTGCTGGAAAAATTCCGTGCGAAGGCCCACGACAATCTTGCCCTCGACCAGGCGGGCGAACTGGTGTATATCGCGCCGACACGCGTGAATCTTGAGCTGGCCATGGAACGCTACCCGGGCGTACGTTTCCTGGCAACGCGGGAAATATAATCTACCGGGGTTCGTTTCCGCTGCTGCGGCGTGGCGCGGGGCGCAACAAATCCAGCCAGCTTGTCAGGCGACTCAGCAGCCAGCCGCCTTTCTGGCGCTTGTTCAGTTTTTGCAGTTCGATTACAGCGCGCGCATGACTGATGCGTTCACTGGCCAGGTCCCGGTAAATCAGGTTGGCCCGTTTGCGGCGCTTTACGGCGTCGCCGGCGTCCAGGAAAGACTCAAGGGCGTGGATGAACCTGTTTGCCCAGCCGGCAGTGTGTCCCGCGGACTGGCTGTGAGCGGCTGCGAGCTGCTGTTGCATGGTTGTTTCAATGACCTGCAGCTGGTTCTGGAAACGCTCGCTTTGCGCGATTTCCGAATGCCTGACAGCGGCAATGGTGTTGCGCACGGTTGCTGCGCACACCGGGCCGAATTCCTGGAACGAAGCGAGTGCCTGCAGGCCGCGTTCTGCGCTGGCCTCGTCGTGGGCGGCGAGCTGCCGGCAGGCCTGCCAGCAGATTTCCCAGGCCTGCCAGCGGTATACGAAATCGAGGCCGGGCCCCTTGATATTCTGACAGCCGAGAATGCGATTGTTGAAGCCGGGTGGCGTCTCTTCGCAGATTCGCTCGATGATACTGTTTCCGCTCGCGTGCACATCGTCGATGACGACCAGCCTGGCCTGCAGCCATTCCCACAGCAGGGCGGCGGCCGCGTTATTGAGGTCGGCGCGTGCTGTATCGTCTGCCGCGTCGAGGCGTGCGCTGAGCTCCCTGAATCGGGCGTATTCCTGTCGCCACCGGGCGAGGTGTTTTTCGGTAGCCGCAACATGCTCCTGGAGACCGTGCTGCTTCAGTACCCGGGCCAGCGACCCGGGTGCGGATATCAGTTCGTGGACCGGCTGTGATTCCAGTCCGAGGCCTTGCAGTATTGCCCCGAGCCGGTCGGCAAGCTGCTGCTCGCTGACAGGAACTCCCATCTTGCCCGCATCGTGACTGAAGTGCCGGGACGGCGCCGGGGCATCTTCCGCATCGCTGCTCGGCCACAGCGTGTAGGTCGAGGCGAATGCATGCCATGATTCTTCCAGGTAGTTGAGAAAACCGTGCAGGTTGCTGCCGATCAGGAAATGCCGGTCAGCACGGATATCCTGCACCAGGATATCGGCGAATACGCGCGAGCGTGGTACCCGGTCCTCGCGGTTGTTGATGACGGTGCTGATCCAGGTGCCCGGTGTCTTTGCTGCATCGTGATCGGCAGAGCCCATGCGTTGCCAGTTACCCATGAAGCCCAGGCGTTCGTTGGCGGCCATGCCGTTGATGAACTCCAGCGTTCGTGTGCGCATGGGTGCGGCGGGATAGGCCTTCAGAACACCCAGGTCGGGTACCACCCGGTCGGCCATTTCTTTCAGCGCGAAGTCCTGTTCGATGCCGAGTTCTTCCGCCATGGACAACACCAGCGCGATGTTGTTGGGGTGTTCGTCATAGGGGAAGCGCTGCAGGATGTCGTCGCTGATCAGTCCCGACTCGAGCCAGCCGGTGCTTTTCATCTGCGTACCCTTGCGGGCTGCATCGGCGCGCAATACCGGACGCATGTGCTCTTCCGACGTAATCAGCGTCGAGTTTTCCGGGATGAACTCGGTCATCACCTCGGGGATGTTGATACCTGCCGGACCTTGCAGGTCTTCGTGGTCCGGGTAGGTGTTGGTGATGGTGGAGATATCGTCGCGCATCCAGTCCTGCTGCAGTACACGTACATAGGAGGGTGTCAGCGCCATACACTCCCACAGAAAGATGTCGGTCCCGAGCCGGTCCGCGATACCTATCAGATCGGCCTGTTCCCAGATGGTGGCCTTGTCATAGGGGCGGAACAGGAACATCTCGCCCAGCTTGCCGTAGCGGTAGCCGTGCAGGAACATGGCCTCGGTACCGGTAGTCTTGCTGACCACGCTGTAGCCCAGCGCGTTGAACAGTGCCGCCTTGATGCGTTCGGTGCCGGACTTGCCGCGCGTGCCCCAGCCACCGATGACCAGCGGCAGGCGCTCGCGCGCCTTGCGGATGGCGCGGTTGACGTACAGGTGCCGGCCGAAGAAAAAGGTGGTGACCAGTAACAGGAACACGCTCAGCTCGTACAGGGTGTTCTCGTACACGGAGAAGAAATATTCGCGTATCTCGCTGAGTATGCCGGGCTCCGACAGGGACACGGGCAACACGGCGGGGAAGAAGCGCGCCACGGCGGGATCAGGTTCGCGTGCTGCTCCGTCTTCTGTCCTGTGGGCCCGGTAGCGCAGGGTGAAGCCGAGCTTCTGCAGCGCCGCAACATAGGCGTCGGGCGAACCGCCATCCTGTTCGCGCCAGTTACGCAGGCGCGCGTAGCTGGCAAAACGCCGGGTCAGCAGGATGCGCGCGTGCAGGCGCGCCCGGAACTGTTTCGGTGCGATGAGTTCCGAGACCCCTTCACTGGTGAAGAATTTCACGCTGGCCGCGCTCACCTTCTCGTCCAGGCAGGAGATGACTTCGTCGACCAGCGGCAGGTAGGGACGCCAGCCGTCTTCCTCTTCCATGTAGAGCGGCTCACCGGGCACCCGGGTCTCGGTCTGTTCGGCCATGTAGGTTGCCGGCGCGCGCACGTCGCCGTAGGCGATACGGCCGATGGTATGCCGGAATGCCTGGCGTTTGTCAGTCGCCGGGTTCAGGAATTCATGCAGCAGGCGCCAGCTGCGGAAACCGAACTTCAGGCCGCGGTGCAGGCGGGTGCCGAACACGCTGCGTTGCAGACTGAAGGTAAAATCGTCCTCTGCGAGCAGCGACAGGATGCGGCCGACATCTTCAGGATCGGCCTGTTGCAGCAGCCTTGCCGGCACCGCGCGTGATCGCCCCGGGGGGATGCTGTTGCCGAGTTCGGCCAGTTCCCTTTTCAGCGCCAGGCGCTGCTGTTCGGACTGGCACCAGAGGTGTTCCCGCGCGCGTGCCGCCCAGCGGCGCACCGCGATCCTGTCGGCCGTGCGATGCAGCCGCTCGAGTCCAGGCAGCAGTCCGTCGCGCCAGCGTAGCGCGGCATCCGCCGGCAGTTTGCGGTGCGCCTGCACCAGTTTTTCCATGGCGACGCGCAATACAAAGTCATCGCACTCAACGGCCAGCGCAGCGGCGGTGATTTCCAGTAACGGATCGAGCAATTCCGGTCTTTGCAGTAACGCCGGCAGTTCCGCCAGCGTAGCGCCGCGTACTTTAGGGTCGGCATCGTTGCGGCCCAGTTTGCCGAACAGCGACAGGCAGGCCTCCGCCGGGACGTGCACCAGCACCCGGGCAACGGCCTGGCGCACAAAGGCGCTGCTGTCATCACCGGCCAGTATCAACAGTTCGGTCAGTTCCGGTATGCGCTCCAGATTGTCTCCCAGCAGCATGACCACGCGCCGGCGCACGAACAGGTTGTCGCTGGCGCCGAGGGCTTCGAGACGGTGCCTGGCGGCGCGGGTGAATGATTCCGCTGAAAGGTGTTGCAGCAGCGCCAGGGCTTCGCACTGTATCCACAGGTCGTGGCGCTCATCGAGCGCAGCCCGGTAGATATACTGCAGCACACCGGATTTGACCTGCCGTTCCCTGGCTTCGGTCGGCAGGCCGCGCAGTGCTGCGGCGAGGCAGGTGAAGGCCTTGATGCGTACCCGCGAGTCGCCGTCGTAGGCGAGAATGGGTTCGATGCGCGTGTCCAGGCGCAGTGAACGGAACAGCCGGACACGCAACGCATCGTCTTCCGTAATACCGATCAGGTGCTCGGTCAAGGCGCCGATGCGTCCCAGGCAGAACGCGGCGTGTTGTTCTTTCTCGCCGTGGCGGCGGTGAAAACGGTCGGTGACCGCATCGTGCCCGAACCAGCGAGCAAAGGCGGCGCGATCCGCCTTCAGTGTGGCGGGGTCGGCGCCCAGTGTGCGGGCAAAGTCCAGTACGTGCAGGCGCCGCTCCCGGTCGGTGACGGCGTGCGCGTAGCGGCTGTCGAATTCCACCCGCTGGCCGCGCAGGTAGTAGATGGCCTCGAGTGTTTCCTCGACTTCGTAGAGCAGGAACAGGACCAGCGCTTCCAGCTGTTCGGCGTCGTCCTCGCCCGGCCTGCTGAGATCGCTGTTTGTCCACCAGCGCTGAAAGCCGGTTTCCAGGCGCTCCAGTTTGTGCCGCTCCAGGCGTTTGAGCAGCGTACTCAGGCCAATGGACAGGGCTTCGCCGAGCGTCTTCATGGCGGCGACACGCGGTTGGCGCTGTGCGGCGCGTTACGTTGACGGATATCGGGGAAACGTACTTCGCTGCGGCGGAAGTCGCGCAGCCCACGGCCGTTGCCGCCGTGCAGGAACAGGCCGAGGAATGCCGAGCTCTCGTTGTTGTCGATATCGTAATTCAGGAACAGGCGTACTTCGCTGCGGCGTTGCAGTATGTTCCAGCGCATCCAGCTCATCTTCAGGCGCAGGTCGTTGCGGGTGCTGCTGCCATTGCGGTCGTCGTCCGACAGGTAGTGGCGCAGCCGGTAACCGGCGTCCACATCCAGCGCGCCCAGCAGTTGCCGCCAGCCAATGCGCGTTTCCAGGTTGTCGGGGTCGGCTAGGTTGAAGTCTTCGTTGCTGGTCGCGGCGGCCTGGCCGTACCATTCGGTATCCATCCAGGGCTTGTGCAACAGGTATTCCGACAGGCGTACCCCGCGTTTGTGCTGTGCCTTGTAGCGGCTGAACACGTCACGGTCCAGGGAGCGGCCTTCATAGCGGTCATTACGGCTCATGCTCATGGCGCGGCCGAACAGGGTCAGCGCCGGTTCGTGGTAGCTGCGCGGCGTCAGCGGGATGTGCAGCAGTGCGCGCGCGTTGGCGTTGACGGTCCATTCCGTTCCGCCGCTGCGGCCCGGCAGTTCGTCGCCGGGGCGCTGCACGAAGCCGGTCAGGTGTGCGCTGGTCTGCACGCGTGGCCAGCGCTGCATGGGCCAGGCGTACAGGTGCTGGCCGAAGCCGAGCACCGGGTCGCCGTCCTCGCGCAGGCGCCCGAGAATCTCGCTGCGCCAGTAACGGTTATTGCCGGCGTCGAAATAGCGGTATTCCCCGCGTGCCTCGGAAAAGTTTTCGCGGAATCGCGAGCCCTGGTTTTCCTCTTCGTCGTCGACCCGGGTACGGCTCACCAGGCGCAGGCCGACGCTGGGGGTGCCGTCTTCCTGACCACCCAGGGGATAGTCATCCTGTATCCCGGCCGGTATGGCGACCGGCGGCGGAACCTCGAAGGGGGCGGGTACCGGTGTTGTTGCAGCGGCTGCCCGTGCCAGGCGCGAATCCGGCGGCGCGGTGCCGGCGCTGCGCCGGTACAGGCGATACAGGGCCTCGTCGCGACCGCTTGCGGGGCCCAGTTGCACGGATTGCCAGCCGGCGTCGACGGCAATATAGCGGCTGAAGGAGACCCCGTCGCGCAACTCGTCCACGCGCAGCCAGGCGGGACCCTCGATGTCGAAGCGCAGCGGTTCGTCACGGGTTGCCAGGTGATAAACGCGTTCGGCCGTGTCCTGCAGGGGGGCGGAGGGATCGTGAATACGCACGCCCAGGAACTGGTTGACGGCAGGATCGCTCATGCGCAGGCGGACAAACTGTTCACCGCGCCCGGTGCGGATTTTCAGCGAGCGGGTGCCCGTTGGTCCGGGCAGGGACAGCGTGGCAACCGGTTTGTCACCGCTGCTGAGCTGTACCTGTACCGGTGTCGTGACCGCGTAGGGCAGGTTGCAGAGTGTCAGTTCCAGGCGCAGTGTCGCGGGTTTCAGGTTATAGAGGGAGTAGACCAGTTCATCGTGGCCGCCCAGCAGGCGGCCGTCGCTGCACGCCTTGTCGAGCAGCGCCGCGCGGGTCCTCAGTGCCGGTGATTCGGGGGCGTTGGCAGGCCGCTCCACGTAGCGCACGCCGGCGCTCTCGGGGATATACTCGATCGCCTGCCACCCGGCGCCGCGTGTGGCGCGTTTCAGCAGCGGACGCAGGAACAGGGCCTGCGGTTGTTCCTGCAGGGTTTTCGCCTGTGCTTCCATCCGTGCAATGACGCTGTTTGCATCGGCACCGTTCTTCTCCAGTTTCCAGAGCAGCGCTACCGTGTCCCGGTATGGCATCGGCTGCTCCGAGCGTTTGTCGTTTTCCCGGGGCATCGGCACCAGCGTTTGCAACGGAGCGGGTCGGGTATGTTGCCACCGGCCGGGTGGCAGCCCGGACAACGGGGTTGCCAGCGCCGCGCTGTCCACCTTGTGCCGCCGTGACGATCGGCCTGCGTGTATCGTGGTTGCACCGGTCCTGCATTCCACGAAGCTATTTTCATGGACATCGCTGCACGCGATACCATCAGCCAGCGCACGCCAGTCGGGTGCGGGTTCGTGCTGCAGTGCTTCGGGTTGCGACAGGCCCAGATCCAGTAAGGGCGCCTCTATGTAGAGACGCAACAGTAGCGCATGGTCGATGCCCTCTATCTCCAGATGATGCCGGCCGGCCGGCAGTTCCAGTTCACGTCGCTCGACGCGTCCGGGGCGTTGCGGGCCACCCGGCCAGCGCAGGCCTGCCGAGGCGCGGTTGCCGGTGAACGGGCTGATCCATGCCTGCTGGTCGCTTTGCACCCGCAGCCAGCCGTCCAGTGGCAGGTCCTGGTCGTGTTCATGCAGGGGCTGGATGTCGAGGCGCAGGCGCACCGGTCCGTTGATATGCAGTCGCACGGGTTGGCCGGGCCTGGCGCGCAGGGTGTTGAAACCGAGATCGAGGCCGGTGGAGTACAGCCAGGCCATCCCGGTCCGGCCCTGTGCCAGTCCGGTTACCGGTTGCCAGATCCGGGGGCCGGGTAGTTGCGGCAGCCAGTCGGCGAGCCGCTGGCCGGCGCGCGCGCGTTGCGCTGTGTCGCCGTGCAGCAATGCGTCCAGTATCTGCTGTCCTTCGCGGCTTTTCCCGACCAGGGCGTGACCGGTGCTGCCCGCGCTTGCCCAGTGCCGGTAGGCGCTCTGCGTGTCATTCAGCGCCCGGGCGCGGTAACCCAGCCACACGGAACGCTCCTGTTCATCGCTGACATCGTTCAACAGTCGTTCGAAAGCACGCCACGCCTGCTGCCGCACCGCGGCAGCGAGCAGCCTGTGGTGCGGCCGGTGCCCGGCGGGCAGCAGTACGCCGACCGTCAATGCATCCTGCAGACGGCCGGCGTCGACAAGTTGTACGGCCAGTTCGGATAACAGTTCCGGGTTCGGCGCGCGTGACAGCGCCGTTGCCAGCAGGCCTTCCTGTGCAATGCTGTTGTTCTGCCGCCGGTACAGCGCGCGTGCCTGTGTGTAGCGCTGTGACAGCAGGTCTGCCGGTGTATCGTTCAGGTAACTGCCGCGCAACAGGCGTTCGGCGAGCGGGTATTCGCCCAGCGCCAGCAACGCGCGCAGCATGCCGGACAGGGCGGCCTGGCGGTGTTGCGGCTGCTTGCTTTCCGACAGGCGGCGCCAGTACTCCAGTGCCGGCAGCCAGTGCTCCGCGCGTTCGGCACGTTTTACGTCGGCCAGGAGAGTATTCACTTCGTTACTGGTGAGGGTGCGTAGCGCCGGCTGCCAGTCGTTATCAATGCCGGCGCGGTAGCTTTGCTGGCGCGCGCGCAGCCAACGCAGCAGCGGTACCCAGTGATTGACCACGGCACGGGCTGCGCCGCGGGCACGTTCCGACAGCGCTTGCCCGCTGAGCAATTGCTCCGGGATACGGGTGTCCGGATCCAGCGCAGTATCAATATCCGTCAGGCAGGCCTGCAACAGTGGTTGCAGTGCCGATTCTTTGCGCAGTACATTCAGCAGCTGCATATAGCCGGCATCCGACAGGCGCCAGGGCCGGGCGACCCGGTATTGCAGCGCCAGCGACAACGGTTGCGGGTTGCTATCGCTGCGCTGGATGCGAATGTTTGTTACCGCGCGCGGCAGGCGCAGTTCAAGCACTGCCGCCGGGCGGGTCTGCTGTACGGACAATTGCCAGGCGTCGTTGCTGTCGCCATGCGCGGCCTGTGCAGCCAGCGCGCCGGCCGCGCTCAGCGCGTAGCGGGCAGGATCCCCTGGCGTTTTATTGTCGAGCCGCAGTTGCAGCGGCGGGCGGTTGTCCATGAACAGTCGCAGCCCGGCCGGTGGCCGGTGGCCGCTAATAACGATGCGCAACAGACTGTCGGCCGGTCGCCCGGGCAGTTCAAAGTTCATTTCATCGCCGCTGTGCATGACAGTAAACCAGGCCGTATCGGTACGCTTTGCCAGGCTGTCGCGTTCGCGCGCATTCATCAGGTAGCGATCGGCACCGTCCTGTGCTTCGCGCAATTGCCGCACGGCAAAGCGCGATCGCCGGCTTTCCTGCTGCGTGGTGGAGGGTAACAGGTCATCGTAGTAGCTGTGACGGTTCAGCAGCACCTGTGCCTCGTTCAGCAGCGCGGGTGCGTCGGGCCGGCTGCGGGCAATCGCCATGAGTGTCATCGGTCCGAGCAGCCCGCCACCGCGGCGGCGGTTGTCCACGATGATGCGCATGATGGATTGCCGGACGGTCTGCAGCGGGCTGTCGGGTTGCAACGCCGCCTGCAACTGTTGCGGGGTCAATGACCAGGGGTCTGCTACCGGCACCGGCCGGTAGTCGTGTGCCGGGGCATTCAGACCGGGCAGCAGATAGTCGTCGGGTATGGACTTCAGGATACGCAGCAGGATGTCTTCGCTGAACCACAGGCGCAGCTGATGCCGGCCCTCCGGTATATCGATATAATCGTTGCGCAGCGTGCTTGCGGATACCGGCTCGCCGTTGAGCAACAGCTGCCGGCGGCGGGCGCTTGCAAGGCCGGCATCCACGACCTGCATG
>JBHHXO010000050.1:0-16283 GCA_046757125.1 Thiogranum sp. | reverse complement strand
ATAACCGCCGTGTGCCGTATGGAGCCCTCGGTAAATACTGCAATGTCCGTGGTGCCGCCACCGATATCCACCAGGCATACACCGAGATCCTTTTCGTCCTCGGTCAGCACCGAGTAGCTGGAAGCCAGCTGTTCAAGAATGATGTCGTCCACTTCCAGGCCGCAGCGGCGCACGCATTTGATAATGTTCTGCGCAGCACTCACCGCACCGGTCACCATGTGCACCTTGGCTTCCAGGCGCACACCGCTCATGCCCACCGGTTCGCGGATACCGTCCTGTTCATCGATGACGAACTCCTGTGGCAGGATATGCAGGATCTTCTGGTCAGCCGGTATGGCAACGGCGCGTGCCGCATCGATAACGCGCTCGACGTCGTTGGGCATCACCTCACGGTCACGGATCGCCACAATACCGTGTGAATTCAGGCTGCGGATATGGCTGCCGGCAATACCGGCAAACACCGAGTGTATCTGGCAGCCCGCCATCAACTCCGCTTCCTCGACAGCGCGCTGTATCGAATGCACGGTCGACTCGATATTGACCACCACGCCTTTCTTCAGCCCCCTGGAAGGGTGCGAGCCGATACCGATGATTTCGATGCCACCGTCCGGCCCGATCTCGCCTACTATGGCTACGACCTTGGAGGTACCGATATCCAGGCCGACAATCATGTTCTTTTCCAGTTTCTTCACCATTAACCGGTACCCCTGGCTGCTTTATCCTGCGCCTGCGCCTGCCACTGCACTGCAAAACCATTGCTGTAGCGCAGGTCCACGGAAAGCACCCGCCCTTCTCCCGCCGCCAGTATGGCGGGGTAGGCCCGCACAAACCGCGCGATGCGCTGCACCGGGTGACTACGACCTACTTCGAGAATCAGGCCGTTGCTCAGTTTCACGCGCCAGGTGCGCCGCGCGTCGAGTTGCAAACTGTCGACACCGAGACCGAGCGGCTCCAGCATCTCCTGCATACGCCCGTACATGACGAGAATGCGCTGTTCGTAGCCATCGGGGCCTTCAAAATCCGGCAGCTGCGCAAGCTCCACCGGCTGTTCCGGCTCGAATACCTGCGCCCGCGCGTTGAGGAAACCGCGTTCACCCCAGTGCGCGACCGGCTGCTGCTCGCGCAGCTGTACACTCAGGGTGTCAGGCCATACACGCCGCACCGACACCTGCTCGACCCACGGCAATTGCTGGATGTGTTGCTGGATCATCGCTACGTTCATCGCAAAGAACCCGTCACTGGCCAGTGCCGTCACTTTATTCTGTATATCCGCAGGCTGCAGGTGCCGGAAATTGCCTTCGATCTTTACCGACTGCACCGGCCACTCGTTTGCATCAGCCATCCACTCCAGCAGCAGAGCCAGTCCACCCGCGCTCGCCAGCGCGGTAGCCAGGGCCAGCACCGGTTTCAGCCACTCGGTATGCAGCTTCACCTTCTGCTTTTGCTTGCGTTTAGCCTGTGTTTTTTTCTTCACCATCGTCAATCAACCGTGACCGCGCCTGTTGCCAGGATGCGCCACACCAGTTCACCGAAATCCCAGCCGAACACGCTCGCCGCCATCGGCACCAGGCTGTGGTCCGTCATCCCCGGCACCGTATTCACTTCAATGAGCCAGGGATGATCAGCAGCGTCCAGGAACAGGTCGACACGCCCCCAGCCACTGGCACCCACGGCATCAAATGCCTGTTTCGACAACAGCTGCATTTCCTCTTCCTGCGCCTGCGGCAGACCACTGGGACAGTGGTAACGGGTGCTGTCCGCCCTGTACTTGGCCTCGTAGTCATAAAACTCGCGCGGCGTCTCCAGCCGGATCAGCGGCAGCAGGGTATCGCCCACGATCGCGGCTGTATATTCGTCGCCCTCCACCCAGCGTTCCGCCAGCACCTCGCGGTCGTACCGGGCGGCCAGTTGCCAGGCCTGGCGCAGTTCGTCTTCGTGTTCCACCCGGGTCATGCCGATACTCGACCCTTCGTGCGACGGTTTGAGCATCATGGGAAACCCCAGCTGCTGCACCGCCGACGGCAAATCGTCATCGCTTGCGAGCACAACGAAGGCGGGGGTTGGCAAATTCACGCCTTCCCACAACTGCTTGGTACGCAGTTTGTCCATCGCCAGCGCCGAACCCAGCACGCCGCTGCCGGTGCAGGGAATACCCAGGCTGAGCAACAGGCCCTGCACCACACCATCCTCGCCACCACGCCCGTGCAGGGCGTTAAAGGCGCACGCAAAATCACCTTCGTTCAATTGCCGCACAAAATCCTCGTCACCGGCATCCACCGCATGGGCATCGACGCCGCGCTGCTGCAGGGCATTGAGCACGGCGGCACCGCTCTGCAGCGAGATCTCGCGCTCGGCAGACCGGCCGCCCATCAGCACGGCGACTTTCCCGAAACGGTCGGCACTCTGGACCCGGTCACTCACTCAAACTCCCCGATAATGCGCACTTCGGTCTGCAAACGAATGCCGTGCCGGTTCTGCACCTGCTCCTGCACGTAACGAATCAGTGCTTCGATATCGGCAGCACTGGCAGACCCCAGGTTGACGATAAAGTTGGCGTGCTTTTCCGACACCCGGGCCGCGCCGATCTGTTCGCCTTTCAGGCCACAGGACTCGATCAGGCGCGCGGCATGGTCATCCGGCGGGTTGCGGAACACCGAACCACAACTGGGCTGCCGGGTGGGCTGGGTTGCGGAACGACGCTCCAGCAGACTGCGGATACGCGCCTGCGCATCAGTACTGCCACCCTCCTGCAGCTGCAAATCCGCGCACACAAACCATTCGCTTTCCGGCCCACTGACACTGCGGTAACCGACCTGGTAGTCAGCACGGCTGCGCCGGCGCAGTTCGCCCCGATGGTCCAGCGTCTGCACAGACTCGACCAGTGGCCATGTCTCTCCGCCAAAGGCGCCGGCGTTCATGGCCAGCGCGCCACCCATGGTGCCCGGGATACCCGCCAGGAATTCCGCGCCCGTCAACCCGGCGCGGGCTGCGAAGCTCGCTACCCGGGCGCAGGCTACACCCGCCCCCGCACGCAACCGCCCCGTATCGGTCAGCTCCAGCATATCCAGTCCGCCGAACGGCAGTATCACCGTGCCGCGTATCCCGCCGTCGCGCACCAGCAAGTTACTGCCCAGTCCCACCCAGGTCAGCGGCTCATCAGCCGCCAGCGTGGCCAGAAACTGTTGCAGGTCGTCCAGATCGGCAGGCCGGTAACACCGGTCTGCCGGCCCGCCCACCCGCCAGCTGGTATGCGCCGACATGGGTTCATTGCTGCTCAATTCACCACGCAATCCGGACATAAGCTCGGCCACCATCATGATTTATCGTTTCCTGTTGCCATCTGGCCAAGCGCTTCGGGCAAGGTAGCTGCAACGGCGCCGATCGACCCTGCCCCCAGGGTCAACACCAGGTCACCGGCCTGCAGCACATCCTGCAAAACCGCGGGCAAGGTCTCTACTTCCTCGACGAACACCGGGTCGACACGGCCACGACCACGTACCGCACGACACAGCGCACGACTGTCGGCACCGGTAATGGCTTCCTCGCCCGCGGCGTAGACTTCACTGATCAGCAACAGGTCGGTATTTCCCAGCACCTGGGCAAAGTCATCGAACAGATCGCGCGTGCGGCTGTAACGGTGCGGCTGAAACACGGTAACCAGGCGGCGTTCCGGCCAGCCGTTGCGTACCGCTTCCAGCGTGGCGGCAATTTCGCGCGGGTGGTGTCCATAGTCATCGATAAACAGCACCGACCCGTCTGCGATTGCCAGTTCACCATTGCACTGGAAGCGCCGCCCGATACCCGCGAAGGTCTCAAGTGCGCGCTGCACGCTGCGCTCATCGACTTCCAGTTCACGCGCCACCGCAACCGCGGCCAGCGCGTTGAGCACGTTGTGACGGCCCGGCAGATTCAATACCACGGCCAGCGGCTCGTGCCCTTCCTGGCGGATTTCGAAATGCATCTGCACGCCATCCTGGCGCAGGTTCACGGCACGGATATCCGCGTCTTCCGCGTCAATACCGTAGCTGCGCACCTGGCGGGTAATTTCGGGGAGTACATCGCGTACATTGGGGTCGTCCAGGCACAGCACCGCCAGGCCATAGAAAGGCAGATGGTGCAAAAATTCCACGAAGGTCTGGCGCAGGCGCTGAAAATCCCCTTCGTAGGTCGACAGATGATCGGCGTCGATATTGGTTACAACCGCCAGCATCGGTTGCAGGTACAGGAAAGACGCATCGCTTTCGTCCGCTTCGGCGACCAGGTAACGGCCACTGCCCAGACGGGCGTGGCTGTTGGCGCTGTTGAGCAGACCACCGATAACAAAAGTGGGATCCAGTCCCGCTTCCGCGAGCAGGCTGGCGACCAGGCTGGTGGTCGTGGTCTTACCGTGCGTGCCGGCTACCGCGATGCCATAGCGGAAGCGCATGATCTCGGCCAGCATCTCCGCGCGTGGCACCACCGGAATACGCCGCTCGCGCGCCGCTATCACTTCCGGGTTCTGTTCGTCGACCGCGCTCGACACCACTACCACGTCGCAACCGTCCACGTGAGCAGCATCGTGCCCGATGCGGATCTGCCCACCCTGCAGCGCAAGCCGGCGGGTCACCGCGTTCTCACGCAGGTCGGAACCGCTCACCTGGTAACCCAGGTTCAGCAACACCTCGGCAATGCCGCCCATACCGGCGCCGCCGATACCGACAAAATGCGCACGACGGATGCGACGCATGCTTTCCGGCTGCTGCTGCGGGGACTGTTGCTGCACGGCCATCATGCCGCCTCCTGCCAGCCGGTGGCGCCGATGCAGGCGCTGGCAACACGTTTTGCCGCGTCGGGCAGTGCGGCCGCGCGCGCGCACCTGGCCATCACGCCAAGCTGGTGCGGCTGCTGCAACAGCTCCAGCTCCTGCCGCAGGCGTTGCGGCGTCACTTCTGCATTCGGCAACAGCACCGCCGCTCCTGCGTCCACCAGGTAGCGGGCATTGCCGGTCTGGTGATCGTCGACAGCGTGCGGATAGGGCACCAGGATAGACGCCACGCCGACCGCCGCCAGTTCTGCAATCGTCAGTGCGCCCGCCCTGCACAACACCAGATCCGCCCACTGATACGCCGTTGACATGTCCTCGATAAAGGCATCCAGCCGTACTTCCACACCGGCCGCCCGGTACGCCTGCCGCGCCTTGTCTATCAAACGCAGGCCGGTCTGGTGCCAGACTTCCGGGCGCTGTGCTGCATCCAGTTGCGCCAGCGCCTCCGGTACCTGTTCGTTCAGAACTGCGGCGCCAAGGCTGCCCCCGACCACCAGCAGGCGCGGACGGCGCGACTGTGTATCGGGTTCATGAAAAGGCAGTTCCGCAATACTGCGACGTACCGGGTTACCCGTGTGAATCGCGTTTTCGAGACTGCCCGGGAACGCTTCCAGCACCGGTTTGGCCAGCGGCGCCAGCCAGCGGTTGGTCATGCCGGCGACGGAGTTCTGTTCGTGAATAATAAGCGGCCGACGCAACAGCCAGGCCATCAGGCCGCCCGGCCCGGTGGTATAGCCCCCCATACCCAGCACCGCCGAGGGGCGCACTTTCAACAGCACCACGACGGCCTGCAGCAACGCCCAGATCAGCATAAAGGGCGCACTCAACACGCGCAGCACGCCTTTGCCACGCAAACCCTTGACCCGGATCCAGTACACCGGGATACCCGTGGGCGGAACCACGCGCGCCTCCAGGCCGGCCCGCGTTCCCAGCCACACCACCGGCCAGCCCTGCAGTTGCAGCTGTTCGGCCACGGCCAGCGCCGGGAACACATGACCACCGGTGCCACCCGCCATAATAAGAACAGGCCGCTTCACCATCAGCGCGACCTCCGACGGCGCCTGGCCGCAGCCGTACCGGACGCCGGTACGCTGTTTATGGTACAGCGCGTCTCGAAATCGATGCGCAACAGCAATGCAATCGCCACACAGGTCACCAGCATGCTGCTGCCGCCGTAGCTCATCAGTGGCAGCGTCAGTCCCTTGGTCGGCAACAGACCGGTGTTTACGCCTATATTGATAAGGGCCTGCAAACCCAGCCAGGTGCCGATGCCGTAGGCCAGGTACGCGGCAAACAGGTTGCCGCCCTGCTCGGCCACGGCCGCAATGAGATAGGCGCGGTATACGACAAAGGCGTACAAGCCCAGCAACACCAGCACACCCGCCAGGCCCAGTTCCTCCGCCAGTACGGCAAACACAAAATCCGTGTGCGCCTCCGGCAGGTAGAACAGTTTCTGGATGCTGGCCCCCAGCCCGACCCCGAACCACTCGCCGCGGCCGATGGCGATCAGTGACTGGGTCAACTGGAAGCCGCTGTTGAACGGGTCGGCCCAGGGGTTCAGGAAAGTTGTCAGGCGCTGCATGCGGTAGGGCGAGGTAACCGCCAGCAGCGCCAGGGCACCGCCCGCGGTGGCGATCAGTGCGGCATACTTCCACAGGCTGACACCGGCCATGAACATCATCACCAGCGCCGTCGCCATCAGCACCACGGTGGCGCCGAAATCAGGCTCCAGCAATAACAGGAACGCGGCCACCGTCAGCAGGCCGAGCGGTTTGATAAAGCCGGCACCGGTGTGGCGCACATCTTCACCGTGACGAACCAGGTAACCCGCCATATAAATCATCGCCAGCAGTTTTGCCGGTTCCGACACCTGCAGGCGGAATATACCCAGGTTGATCCAGCGGGTGCTGCCGTTCACCTCGCTGCCCACGCCCGGAACCAGCACCACCGCGAGCAGAAAAATGGCCGCCAGGATACACAGCAGGCTGCACTGCTCCCACCAGGCCAGCCGGATACGCAACACCAGCAGACCCAGCCCGAGCCCCAGAACGAGATAGATACTCTGGCGCAAACCGAAGTGGAACACACTCAGACCAAGGCGCTCTGCGGTCGGCATGGAAGCCGACGTGACCATGACCAGGCCGAGGGAAAACAATGCCGCCACCGCTGCGAGCAATGCAAAATCCAGGCGCGGGAGGTGCTCGCCGCGCCGCATGGGCATATCAGGCAACAGGACGGCCAGGCTCACCGGCTCAACTCCTGCACGGCCTGCATAAACAGTTCACCGCGCTGCCGGTAATCGCTGAACATATCGAAACTGGCGCAGGCCGGGGATAACAGCACGGTATCCCCCGGTGCAGCCAGGGCCGCAGCCCGGCGCACCGCATCAAACATGTCGCTCGCGCGTTGCGTTGTGATCCTGCCCTGCAACGCGGTCTCGATTTCATCTGCCGCCTCACCCAGCAGCACAACGGCCCTGACGCGCGCGTCCAGCCCGGCTGCCAGTTCGGAAAAATCCGCGCCCTTGCCCTGGCCGCCGGCCAGCAGCACCAGCGGTCCGTCAAACCCGTGCACCGCAGCCAGCGCGGCGCCGATATTGGTTGCCTTGGAATCATTGAACCAGCTCACACCGGCATGGCTGGCCACCCACTGGGTACGATGCGGCAAACCCCGGAATTCCCTCAGCACCTGCAGCATCGCCGCACGCGGAACACCCAGTGCATCGCCCAGCGCCAGGGCAGCCAGCGCATTGGCAAGGTTGTGCCGGCCGGGCATGCGTACCGAGGAGGCCGGCATCCACTTCTCATCACCCTTTGCCAGCCAGCAACCGTCAGCGGTTTCCAGCAAACCAAAATCCTGCGCGGCCGGTTCGCCCAGGCCGAACCCGACTATTGGCGCCTTGCCTGAAGCCAGCGCAAGGGCCGCCGCGTCATCCCGGTTGACGATCTGCACATCCGCACCCGCAAATACCCGCTGCTTGGCGCGCGCGTAAGCACTGATCGAATCATAGCGGTCAAGATGATCGGGGCTGATGTTGAGCACCGTTGCCGCACGACAGCGCAGGCTGTGCACGGTTTCGAGCTGGAAGCTGGAAAGTTCCAGCACATACAGGTCGGGTTCCCGTGCGCCGATCAGGTCCAGGGCCGGGGTTCCCAGGTTGCCTCCCACGCGCACATCGATACCGGCCTGCTGCGCCATGGCGCCCAGCAGCGTGGTCACCGTGCTTTTACCATTGGAACCGGTGATAGCAATGACCGGTGCCTGCACACTACGCGCGAACAATTCGATATCACCGATAACCTCCACACCACGCTGTTGCGCCGCCACCAGCAGCGGTTCCCGCAACGACACGCCGGGGCTCACCAGAATACGTTCGGCGCGACCGAATACCCCTGCATCAAATCCACCCGTGAACAAAGCCACGTCAGGCAGTTCACGCTGCAGGTCCGCCAGCGCCGGTGGCTGTTCACGGCTGTCGATAACCGCAACCTCCACACCGCGCCGCTGCAGGAAACGCGCGCAGGACAGCCCGGTTGCACCCAACCCGACAATCAATGTACGTGCCTCCTGCAGCGGATCCGGTTCCATATGACTTGCAGCCGCCAGCATCTCTACATCAGCACAAGCAACAACACGGTAATCACCGCGAAGGTTGCCGCTACAACTGCTATCTGACCTTGTTCGTCCATTGCTACCTCTGTCTAGCGAATCTTCAGGGTTGCCAGCCCAAACAGCACCAGGATCACCGTGATAATCCAGAAGCGCACGATGACGCGCGGTTCCGGCCAGCCCTGCAGCTCGAAATGGTGATGCAACGGCGCCATGCGAAAGATGCGCCGCCCGGTAAGTTTGAAAGAAGCCACCTGCAATATGACGGATACCGTTTCCATCACAAACACGCCGGCCATGAGAAAGAACACCAGCTCCTGGCGCACCAGGATGGCCACGGTGCCCAGCGCCGCGCCCAGCGCGAGCGCACCGACGTCACCCATGAATACCTGCGCCGGGTAGGCGTTGAACCAGAGAAAGCCGAGCCCGGCACCGACCATGGCGCCGCAGAAAACAGCCACCTCGCCCACTTCGCGGATAAAAGGAATGTGCAGGTATTTTGCGATCAAAACGTTACCGGTGGCGTAGGCAAATATCGCCAGCGCGCCGGCAATCAGCACCGTCGGCAGTATCGCCAGGCCGTCGAGGCCGTCGGTGAGATTGACTGCGTTACTGGATCCGACCACGACAAAGTAGACCAGCACCAGGTACCAGGCGCCCATGGGCAGCGCGACTTCCTTGAAGAAGGGCACGATCAGTTCGGTTTCAGCGGGTGACTGTGCGGCATAGAACAGGTACAGGCCGGTTGCCAGCGCCACCAGCGACTGCCAGCTGTACTTGGCACCGGCGGACAGACCCTTGCTGTTGCCGTATACCAGCTTCTTGTAATCGTCGATCCAGCCGATGGTACCGAAAGCCAGCGTCACCAGCACCACCACCCATATGTAGCGGTTGCTCAGGTCCGCCCACAGCAGGGTGGCCGACACGATGGCAACAAGAATCAGGGCACCACCCATGGTAGGCGTGCCGGCCTTGGACAGGTGCGACTCCGGCCCGTCTGCACGCACCTGTTGACCGATCTGGCGGAAGCTCAGGTGGCGGATCATCCAGGGGCCTACCATGAATGAAATCAGCAACGCGGTCAGTACGCCCAGGATGGCGCGCAGCGTCAGGTACTGGAATACATTGAAGACACTGTAGTACTGGCTCAGGTAGTCGGCGAAATAGACCAGCATCAGTGCGTCACCTCGCCGGCCTGCAATGCAGTGACCACGCGCTCCATGCGCATGGCACGGGAACCCTTGACCAGCACCGTTATGCCCGCGCCCCCCGGGGATACCTCTCTCGCCTGACGGCGATTCACCTCGTGTATCTGCTGGCGGAGCTCGGCATTCAGGCTGTCCATATCGCTGAACGCCTGCGCGCCTTCTCCGAAGGCGGCAGCAGCCTGCTGTGCAAGCTCACCCAGGGCAAACAGGCGTTTTACGCCCGCGTCGCGCGCCTCTTCACCGACCTTGCGGTGCAGGCGTTCTCCCGCCGGGCCCAGCTCGCCCATATCCCCGAGCACCAGCCAGGTCTCTGCATCGGTCCTGGACAGCAGATCCAGGGCAACCTGCAGTGAGCCGGGGTTGGCGTTATAGGTGTCGTCGATCAGGCGGATACCGCCGATGCCGGGCCGGCTTTCCCAGCGCCCGTGCACCGCGCGTACGCGCGCGAGTCCTGTGGCGATACTGTCCAGCGGTATATCCACCGCCAGCGCCGCGGCGGTCGCGGCCAGCGCATTCATGACACTGTGCTGGCCGGGCAACGCCAGCCGGAACGATGCTTCACCCGCCGGGGTCACCAGGCGGATATCGCTGCCATCGATGTCACCTTTCCAGCCGGCACGCACATCCGCGTGCGCATTCATGCCGAAACCGATGACCGGCCGCGATCCTGCCAGCGAACGCCATACATCGGCGTAGGCGTCGTCGGTATTGATAATACACACCGTATCCTCGGCCGCGCGCTCAAACAGCTCACCCTTGGCGCGGGCGACGCCCGCCAGGTCACCGAACCCTTCGAGATGCGCGGGCCCGGCGTTGTTAACCAGCGCCACGGTCGGCTGCACGATATCAGTCAGGTAGGCGATTTCACCGGGATGGTTGGCGCCCAGCTCGATGACCGCATAGTCATGCCCGGAGGACAATCCAAACAGGGTCTGGGGAACACCGATATCGTTGTTCAGATTGCCTTTCGTCACCAGCACTTCACCGCAACAACGCAGGATGGACGCCAGCATCTCCTTGACCGAGGTCTTGCCATTGCTGCCGGTGACGGCGAGCACCGGAATGCTGAACTGCGCGCGCCAGTGCGCGGCAAGTTCACCCAGTGCCAGGCGGGTGTCCTCGACCTGCAGTACCGGCAGTCCGTCTCCTGTCACATGGCTCACTGCCGCCGCGGCCGCGCCCAGCTGCTGCGCCTGTTCCAGGTAATCGTGTCCGTCGAAGTTCGGACCCTGCAAGGCCACGAACAGGTTACCCCTGGCGAGGGTGCGTGTATCGGTGCTTATGCCGTGGAAGGTCACATCCGAACCCAGCCATTTCGCATCCAGAATCTGCGCTGCCTGTGAAAGCGGCATCGTCATCATTCACCAGCCTCCCGCAATATTTCCCGCACCCGGGCCCGGTCGCTGAACGCCAGCCGTTGCGAACCCGTCTGCTGATAGTCCTCGTGTCCCTTGCCCGCAACCAGCACCAGGTCATCCGGTGCCGCTTCGCGAATCGCGCTCACCAGCGCCGCACCGCGGTCACTGAGACGCACGGCGCGCTGCGGCTGCTCGAAGCCCTGCGTAATCTGGTCAAGAATACTTTCCGGGTCTTCACTGCGCGGGTTGTCGCTGGTCAGGATCACACGGTCGGCATACCGCTCCGCCAGCGCGCCCATCTGCGGACGCTTGCCCGGGTCACGGTCGCCACCGGCGCCGAACACACAGACCAGATCACCCGTACAATGCGGGCGCAATGCCTGCAGGGCCGTTGCCAGCGCATGCGGCGTATGCGCGTAATCCACCACCACGCGCGGTGCACCGGTCCTGGCAAACAGTTCCATGCGGCCCGGTACCGTCGTTACCCGTGCCAGGCGACGGACGGCGTCCTGCAGGGGCAGCCCGGATGCCAGCAAGGCACCCAGCGCGGCAAGCAGGTTTGCGGCGTTGAATGTACCCAGCAGCGCACTCTCGAATGCCGCCGGACCCTGGCTGGACGCCAGTTCCAGCGCGATGCCCTTTTCCAGGGCGCGGACATTTTTCAGTTCGATCCATTCCGGGTAACTGCGCGCAACACCACCCGGCTGACCCTGCCATGCAATGACCCGCAGCCTGTTCCTCAGGTCGGCGGCCAGCCGGCGGCCGAAGTCATCCGCTGTATTCAGCACGGCGCAATCCAGTCCCGCAGTTTCAAACAGGCGGCGCTTGGCCTCGGCATAGGCTTCGATGCTGCCGTGGTAATCCAGGTGATCGCGGCTCAGATGCGTCAGCACGGCTGTGTCAAAATCGACACCCGCGGTACGCTGCTGGTGCAAGGCGTGCGAGGAGACTTCCATGGCAACCTGCTGCACGCCCCGGTCACGCAGCGCTGCAAACTCGGCGTGCAGGCGCAAGGCGTCCGGCGTGGTATGCGTGGGTGCCTGCAGGGCTCCATAGACACCGTAGCCGAGCGTACCCAGCAGACCACAGGGGCGCTGCTCCGTGCCCAGCGCCTGGGCGATAAAATGACTGACCGAGGTTTTACCGTCAGTACCGGTAACACCGATCACATGCAGCTCACGGGACGGCTGCGCGTAGAAACGATCCGCGATGACCCCGATTTTCTGCGCCAGCCCGGCGACCGATACGGCCGGCGCGGCAAGGCCTGCAGCCATACCGGCGATTTGCGGATCATTGACCGGCTCCCAGGCAACGGCCACCGCCCCGCGCTGCAGCGCCTGTTCAACATGCGCAAGCCCGTGCATCTGCAAACCCTGGACGGCCAGAAACAGGTCGCCCGGCCGTACGCTGCGACTGTCGGTCGCCAGGCCGGTGATATCAACATCCGCCACCGCGCTGTCGTCACACAGCCCTTCCAGCAGCACGGCCAGCGAGATGCCCTCCATCATGGACTCGGCTGCCATCATGCGGGGCCCTCCGCATCCTGCCGGCGGGTTTGCAGCAGCACGGCATCGTCCGGCGCGACATTCAGCAAACGCAGTGCGCCGGCCATCACGCTGGAAAATACCGGTCCCGCCACTACACCACCGAAATGTTCACCGTTGCTCGGTTCATTGATGACAACCACGGTAACGAGTCGCGGGTTACTGGCCGGCGCCATGCCTGCAAACACGGAAAGGTAACGATCATCGGCATAACCCCCGGCAACCGACTTGTGTGCCGTGCCGGTCTTGCCCGCAACCCGGTAACCCTGGACGGCCGCCTGCGGCGCCGTACCACCCTTCTTGACCACCTCCTCCATCATCCTGCGCACCGCACGAGCAACCCATGGGGAGTAAACCTTCTGCGGCTGCACGGGATCTTCACGCTGCAGCAGGGTGACCGGCATCCGGTAACCGTCGTTGGCGAATACGCTGTAGGCCTGGGCCAGCTGGATGGCCGTCACCGACAGGCCATAACCATAAGCGAGTGTCGCCCGCTCGATATCGCGCCAGCGGTGGAAATCCGACAGGTAACCGTCAGCCTCGCCGGGAAAACCACTGGCCGTCGCCATACCCAGTCCGGCGTCCGACAGATTGTCCCAGATGTCTTCGGGATCCAGCGCCAGCGCAATCTTGCTGGCGGCGACGTTACTGGACTTGCGAATCACGCCGGTCAGGTCCAGCGTGCCGTAATCGTGCATATCGCGGATGGTGTTCACGCCCACCTGGAACAAACCCGGCGAGGTGTTGATTCTGGTGCTGACCTGGTAGTGACCGCTCTCCAGCGCCGAGGCGATCACAAACGGTTTCATGGTCGAACCCGGCTCGAACACATCGGTGACCGCGCGGTTGCGCAGCTTGTCCGGCTTCAGGCGTTTGCGGTTATTGGGATTGAAGGACGGCTGGTTGACCAGCGCCAGTACTTCACCGCTGCGGTTATCCAGCACCACGACGGACCCGGAACGCGCATGGTGCTTGTTTACCGCGGCTTTCAGCTCCCGGTAAGCCAGGTACTGGATACGCCGGTCGATACTCAGCCTCAGGGTCTTGCCGGGATGCGCGGAACGAATGTTCTCGATATTGGCGATGGTATGACGGCGTCCGTCCTTGACCACGCGCTTGGCGCCCGGCTCACCGCTCAACCAGTCATCGTAGGCAAGCTCCAGGCCCTCCTGGCCCGTATCATCCACGTTGGTGAACCCGAGCAGGTGCCCGGCCACTTCACCGGCCGGGTAGTAACGGCGATATTCCTGCTGCAGGTAGACACCCGGCACATCCAGCGACATGACCTGCTGCGCACGGTCCGGCGCGACGTGGCGACGCAGGTAAACAAACTCGCGGTCCTTGCGCTGACCCAGCAGGCGCTGCAGCCTGTCCGCACTCAAATCCAGCAAGCGCGCTATGCGCGACAGGTCAACCGGTGATGCCACCAGTTCCTTCGGGTTCACCCATACCGACTGCACCGGCGTACTGATTGCCAGCGGCTCATCGTTACGGTCGACGATCATGCCGCGGTGCGCCGGCACCTGCACGACTCGCAGGTGACGCAGGTCACCCTGCCCCTGCAGGAACTCCCGGTCCAGCAGCTGCAATTGCCCGCTGCGGCCGACGAGCACCGCAAAGCCTGTCAGCATCAGACCCATCACCACGTAATGACGCACGCGGCTGATGTGTGCCGGTTTACTCATAGTCTTTCATCGACGCAGAATGACCACCTGTTCCGGGCCGGGTATTTCCATACCCAGGCGTTTACGTGCAGCATCTTCGACCTTGCCATGCGTGGTATGAGTACTTTGTTCGAGCTGTAACTGTCCCCACTCGACGTTCATGGCGTCGCGTTCGGATTCCAGCGCCTGCAACTCGACAAACAGCTTGCGGCTCTGGTGCTTGGCATAAGAGGCGCCCATGGCGGTGGCAATAACCGCCAGCAACAGGACCGGTAACATGAACGCCCTCATGCGAGCCGCTCCGCGACACGCAGCACCGCGCTGCGCGCGCGCGGGTTGGCTTTTATCTCCTGCTCATCGGCGCGCAGTTGCCTGCCTACCGGTTGCAGACGCGGCCGGTAGCTGTCCGGCATCACCGGCAAATCGTGCGGCAGCTGCGGGCCGCGGTGCTGGTCACGTATAAAACGCTTGACGATGCGGTCCTCCAGCGAATGGAAGCTGATCACCGCCAGGCGGCCACCGGGCGCAAGCGCATCGACCGCCTGCGGCAGAACCGCCTCCAGCGCGTCGAGTTCCCGGTTGATGAAAATACGAATAGCCTGAAAACTTTTTGTCGCCGGGTGTCGCTTGTGGCCATGGCCCGGCACAGCAGCAGCAACCAGGGCGGCCAGCTGCGACGTCGTGGTAACGGGGTTTTCTTCACGGGCGCGGACAATGCTGCGCGCGATCCGGCGCGAGTGACGTTCTTCGCCGTACTTCCAGAGCACGTCCGCGATATCCCTCTCCGCTGCACCGGCCAGCCAGTCACTGGCGCTGCTGCCACTGCGCGGATTCATACGCATATCGAGGGGCCCGTCTTTGAAAAAGCTGAAGCCACGCTCCGCATCATCCAGTTGTGGTGACGACACACCGAGATCCAGCAGAATGCCGTCCACCTTTCCTTCCCAATCCAGTTCCGACACGACCGTTCCAAGATTTTCAAAACTCCCGTGGCGCAAATCCAGGCGCGATTCCCCCCTGAACCGGTCTGCTGCAAACGCCAGCGCATCGGAATCCTTATCAAAAGCCAGCAGCTGTCCGCCTGTCCCCAGCCTTTCCAGTAGCGCTGCCGCATGGCCGCCGCGTCCAAAGGTGCCGTCTATATACAAACCGCCCGGCCTGACCTGTAATGCATCCAGTACCTGATCGAGCAGTACCGGATGGTGTAATTCGTTCGCCAAGACTAGAGCGTCAGCGACTCAAGTGGATGCGGCGAACCCCCTTCGTCTGTGCGACCACCCATCCAGCCACTGCCTATCTGTTCCCAGCTCTCCTCGTTCCATATTTCAAATTTCTTGCCCACGCCAACCAGCGCCACACTCTTGTCCAGGTTGGCAAAATCGCGCAGGCGCGGTGCAATCAGGATACGGCCGTTACCATCCAGCTCGACTTCTGTGGCATAACCGACCAACATACGCTGCATGTCGCGGGTACGACGGTCCTGGTTAGGGGTGCGAACAAGCTGGAGCTCAATGTCTTCCCACTCGGGTTGCGGGTACAACAACAGGCAGCCATCGTCGTGAACGGTCAGCACCAGCCGGCCGTCATAACGCTCGGTGATCAATGCCCGATAGCGGGTCGGCAACGCCATACGACCCTTGGCATCGAGCTTGACTGAACTACCTCCACGGAACACTGGACTCCCGTCGACCTCCCATTATTACCACTAATTTCCACTTTACCCCACTTTTTGACACTATAGGTAGCGAATCCCCACCTTGTCAAGATGAAAACCGAAAATTCCTTCTTTATGGACAGTAACTTAGAGGCGACACACCGGTACGGGGACCGCTCCCGCACCATCCGTCAGCAGGGTTTAAATTAAAAATCAGTTGCTTGGTAACAGTTGCTATGGAAGTGCTTCAACTTGGCGAGCTTATTCAGCGGATACGCGCAATAAAATCTATATATTATTAAATATTAATAGTTCTTTCATGCCCCAAAACCGGACTCCGGGCGCCCCGACAACATCAGAGCGTCGGGAATTTTCACCCGGGAAGCCGCTGACTGACACCGGCTGGCCTACCTGGACCCTGTGTCGTCACCATGTGCCAGGC
>JBHHXO010000049.1:0-16541 GCA_046757125.1 Thiogranum sp. | reverse complement strand
TGCTGTCCCCGCTGATGACTATCGGGCCCGATGCAACAAGTCCGGATGCGAGTAGCGTACTGGCCAGATCCATGGAATCCGGAACGGTTCCGGTACTCCCGCCCCCACTACCCGGCGCAGATGCAACCGTCGCATCCAGCGAAGCCGGCTGAAGACTAACACTCAAACTGTCTGTCAGGAAAGGGGTACGAATGTTCACTCCAACAAGTGCCCTTTCCTCATCCATCAGCGCTATGGTGTCCCGAACATAGTAGTCGGTATTGGCTATTTTCAGGCTCATGGGTTCCTGGCCAAGGATATCCGTATCGAGAATACCCAGCGTCGTCTGACCACCATTCGAGTCGTCTATCACGCTGTCGCTGTACAGGTCGGAAGCAAGAAACCTCAACAGGTCATCGGTCGAGACTGCCGGGTTGGGCAAATATATCTCATGAAGCAGCGTGGACAATGCCTCGATGGCCGCGCGGTACTGGACAACAATCTGTTGTTCGTCAACGGTCTTTGTACTGATGGTGATTAACGGCGGGGTCCCGAACAAATCGACTTCCGCCGGCATGCCGAAACCGATAGAACGCACGATCATCTCGTTGAATTCGGCCAGTGCCGTCTCGAGTGGCACGCCGGGGTTTTCCGACTCCGATATGGCCAGCATGTTATAGGCCAGTGTTGTATAGGGGGTTGCATATACGGACTTGTCGTAGTTGAGTGCCCTCTCGGTAATCACCGTTACCAGTTTCTTGATAACCGGAGCCACACCGGTATTAAGATCGATCGCGTTTGTCCCGTCGATAACCAGGATAAACGGTGGCGCTACACCCCTCGGAACCCGCAACCCGGAAAATTTTGCATACGCACTGGTTGTAGCGCTGGCAATGGGGTTATTCGGATCATAGAGTTCCTCGAACCCTGTATCGTACTTGTAGAGCTCAACAGATGCATAGGCCAGCGGCCCCTTGATCCCGGCGCCCTCAATGAGCAGATCCGGTTCAGCGCTGGAAGAACCACCACCACCTCCGCAAGCAGCTAACATCAGGAAACTGATTGACAGAAAGACACCTTGGAGACGAACCAGAAATTGCTTATACATCACTTGAAGACCTGCTATTGGGAAACGACATTGCCAGTCGTTATGGCAATTCCCGTGCCAGTCCTCAATAAACTCAATATTTGTTATAAATAAAGCGGGCTTATGGGTATAAGCTGAGAGGATCCGCAGGCGTGATACATACGGCACAACAACGCATTCCGTCTCTATTTGGCGACAGTGGTACGCCAGTATCCGGTAAGTACTTATATCCAGTCAGGAAACGTGGTCGTGCAAGTACGACAAGCGGCTGCTATTCGCATACCGGGAAAATAGCCCGGTAATATCCTGTTTCCAATCAGGTTTCACTGTTATCGTGGCGCTTCGGAAAGAATAAACCCCTGATGATCGGCATCAGCCAGAAAACGGGCCAGGCAGGCCCGCCGTGTTTTCTGCAGAACACCAGGGTCTCGTTTACCGGCATCCCCTTTACCGAAAAAAACATCTTTACGCGCTGCGGAAAGGAATAGGCTGCGCTGTCCCAATGAATGCCCGGGTCATTTTCTTCACACTCACCGATATACCCGGGCGCCAGCCATAAGCCGCACCCTGCTTTTGCGGCCATCAAGCCGTAATCGATATCACCAAACCAGTGCGTATAACGATCATCCAGGAAACCGATCTTCTCAATGACAGTGCGGTGAACAAGAACGAAATTTCCGCAAAAGGTATCGCATGCCTGCACATGCTCCCGTGGCGCCAGAAGTTCATAGTGAAAAGGGTGCCAGCGGCTGGTCCTGATTTCTCCGCCATAGCTGAGCTTCCCGCTATGCGGATTTACGGTCGAACCCACGACAATATGTTCGGGCGCCCCCCCGAAGGATTTTTCAAAATACACATCGAGTGCTTTCCTGATTGCATCCCTATACAGGTAGGTATCATCATTCAACAACAAATAGAAATCTGCATTATCATCCCTGGCGTTCTCGTACGCCAGGCGCATACCACCGCACCAGAAAAGATTGCCGTCACCGCGCACGATCCTGACCTGTGGCAACTCGCGTTTGACTTCCTCAGCCGTACCGTCCGTACTGCCATCATCAGCCAGCACAACAGACAGTTCGAATTTTTCACCGACCCCCTGTTGCTGATACAGGTTTTTCAACGCCCGGACAGTAGAATCCCTGCGATTATGCGCAGCCAGCAGCACTGTTATCCTTGCCTTCAGGATTTTCTCCGGCACATCCATTGATTCAGTCCGAACTCCATTGTAAACAGCGGCAAATTTGCCGGCATTACCGAGACCCACCCTTATTTCCCCGGCATACCTGCCTTCAGCTTTTTCAGGATCCATCCTGTCGTACTGTTCATATCCAGGATTGCTGCGAGAAGCGTCCTGAATGCAGCCTTTATGGGCCTGCCGTTTATACTATCGATTTTGGCCTTCCTGTGGAAAACAGATGCCAGCACCTTGCCCCTTAATTGTATCCGGCGTAACAGACCCTTTTTTTTCCATTCCTTTTCAAACGCTGATAACGGGTAATCCCTTCCCGCCTCCGCAGCCGCATGCCTCTTGCGCGCATACTCGAACCCTGCAAGTGTCTTCAGGCCGTTTTCCCATGCTGTGCTACCCTCGTGAATTCGCATTTTGTAAAGGACCTCCGGAAGATTCGCCAGTTTCCCGTACCTCGCTGCATCCATGATCAGTGAGTAATCCTCACCGGCCCCCGTGATAATGTACCCCTCAATACTGTCCAGCAGGGATCGCCTGAACATGATTGCCGGATGACTCATCACGGACCAGCCCTTGCTGAGGCCGGATACGATCGCATCGTGCCCGGTACTGAAATTACTCTGCCTGACCTCTGAACCGCTATCCGTTGTAAAGTAGCCCAACTGGCAACCCACCATAATCACTTCCCGGTTCTCATCAAGAAATGCTTTTTGCTTCTCGATCCGGTCCAGTGTGTTTATATCGTCCGCGTCCATCCTCATGATGTATTCACCGCGGCATTGCCTCATCCAGCGGTTCAGCGGCTTGCCCAGCCCCTGCCTCCCCTGATGGATTATTCGAACCCGGGGATCATCTATAGCATCCAGGTATGCAGGCCCTTCATCCGTTGACCCGTCATCCACTATGATGAACTCGTAGTCTGCACAGGTTTGTGCCAGCACCGAATCCACGGCTTCCCTGATATACGGCCATCCGTTGTACACCGACATAAATACAGACACGGCCGGCTCAGGCGCAGTTTTATGCACTGGTGTTACCATAGTGTACTCATCTACTACCTTCCGCCTTTTGCGCGTAGCCGGGTGACGCGACCGGAGCCCTCTCATCGGAAGATTTCTTTTCAAAAACAAAAATTGCAGCAATCAGGGCCAGGCAGAACGGCGTAATCGTGTAATATCCCTCACTGAACAGAAATACCAGGAACATAAAAAACGGGACAACCTGCATTAAAAACCCGGAGAAATATTTCCTGAAAAATGCGAAATAGGAAGCGAACAGGAACAGGGCAAACGGCAGCCCGTAGATTGCAAAGGTTGAACTTACGCCGTTCGAAGATGAGCTTCCATCGTGAATCTGCCCGATTGCGCTAAATTCCTGGAAATACGTCTGGTACCCTGCTCCCAAAATATGCCGCTTGAATATTTCCAGGTCGACCAGCAAATCAAAGCTGCGCCGCTCACTGCTGTCTGTAACATCCTCGATCTGCAGGAAATTGTCTATTTTTTCGAAGATTACGGTCTGAAATCGCGCAGTGAAAGCCACGATGATGACAACCAATACCCCGAGCAATGCCATCTTTGCCTGGCCTGAAATCACTTCACTCTTGATCATAGCCAGGCCAAACAGCGCACAAAATATCAGGGCTCCTGTTGTTGAAACAGTTGTCAGCAACGCCGCCAGCAAAACTGTAACGTAGATCCACTTCCTTGCTGCGCCAAGCCCGGTTGTCGCAAAAAACAGCATAAACAGCGCCGAATTCAGGAACACCTGATACGCGCCCGGCTCGAAAAATATTGAAGAATTACGACCCAATGAGGTACCCATGCTGCGATAAATATAGAAAAATCCTTCATATCCCGCACGCGGCCCGCCCTCGTCGACGCGCGGCAACAGGCGGATCACGCCATCGAAGAGATGGAAACTGTCCGTCAAAAAACCAAACAGGCTTATCCCGGCCAGGAAAACGACGGTCCTGATATACGCTTCGACGAATTTATCCCCGACTATTTTCAGTATCAGATAAGCCAGCAACAGTTCCAGCGTTGCGCCGATGACCATCGTTATTGGCAGGCTGCCGCCGGTATACAAGTGGATCACAAAAAGAAATGACGTAAATACTATTGTATACAGCGCAAACCCGCTGCTGATCTTTTTGTCCGTAAACAGGAACCATGACCCCAGAACCAGCAGGAACACCAGCACAAGGTATTTCTCGGATGCGCCCATGTACACAACACTGCCGCTGGTAAAAAGCAGCAGGTAAACGAAAAACATGTCCCTCAGGCCAGGGGCCGTCGACATTCTTTCCTGTTGATCAGTCGTCATGGACATAAAATAAACCAGCGCGGCTTTACGATTGGCACGCCTTTCTGTCCTTCAGTATTTCGTTGTACAGCGATCTGTATCTTTCAGCGACCAGGTTTTCTGAAAAGTTTGCCACGATTTTCTCACGAGCAGTCATCGAAAGTCCGCGTTTCACTTCCCTGTCAGCGATTATCCACCGCATACCTTCTGCCAGGTCTTCCGGTTCATAGGGCCTGGCCAGGTAGCCCGTCTTCCTGTGCTCAATCATGTCCGGCATACCCCCGATATCGAAAGCCACACATGGCACCCCGCACGCCATCGCCTCCATAACCATATTCGGCAGGTTTTCCTGTTTTGAGGGCGCCACAAACAGGTCAGCCGCGGAATAGGCAACGGCCAGACTGGTATCATCATTGAGTTGCCCGAGAAAGCGGATATCGAGCCCGACATCCACGCCATCATCGGGAGCATCCGCGCCGATTACCACTGCGACAACTTCGTCCCGAAGTGGCGTGGCTGCAATCTTCCGCAGCGCCGAAACGAGGTAGTCAAAACCCTTGTTCCGGTCACTGGTGCTGTACATAGCGCCGAACATGACAATTTTCTTGCCCGCCGGCAATGATAAGGCTTTCCTGCAAAAGCCCTGATCGAGCGGTTTGTACATGCCGACATCTATTCCGTTCGGAATAACCTCAACCCGTGTATCCCTGAACAATCCGCTTCTTCGTGCACAGTCTCCCAGCCACCTGCTGGGGGTCACTACCGTGAGGTCAAGGTCTCCCAGTACCCTGGATTTACGATTCCAGACCCATCGGGAAAGGTCGTAATCCCTGCCCGAGTCCAGCACCGGGCACCGACCACACCGTTCCCGATAGCGGGTACAGCTATACGGTATATGGCAACCGCCGGTAAAAGCCCAGGAGTCGTGCAGTGTCCACACGACCGGTCCGGGCTTCAGGCGCTTCAGCGCCCCGAGCCGGATAAACCCCTTCCCCAGCCAGTGCAGGTGCACAATATCGGGTTGAAGAGCGTTGATTCTCCCTATTGCCCTGCCCGGTACGATCGCCGGAGTAAAATTATGCTCGCGTTCACGATAGAGCACGCCGGCGGGGATACGATCCACATACGGCCTTAGTTTTGCGACCAGTTTCGCCGACTTGCCGCCGGCCCCATAGACATCGGAATCAGTCCCTTCCTTGTCCTGTACGAACATCCCGGAATCCAGACCGGCGTGTTTCAGGCCAAGATGCAGGCGATAGGCAGACCTGGCGGCCCCGCCATGCCTGTCTGAGGTATTCACATGGATTATTCGCATCAGCCGGTATGCCGCTGCCCGGAATAATAGCGGTCCAGTGCAGCCTCGAATGTCTCACCGTCCCAATTGCGGACCATGCGCCTGGGGATTTCATACGGGCTGTCAAAGCGCGTAACGTTGGCGCTGAAATTTGCCAACGCACTTTCGAAACCGGCATCCCTGGCACATTTCACAGACCCGTCCGTATAGTGGTCGAGTGTTCCAAAGGGATACGAAAAGCTTTCAACCGTGCTCCCCAGCATCTGCTCCAGGTCCTTTTTGCTGCCCTCGATCTCCTCCTGTTGTTCGCGCGGAGATTGCGCCGCGAGATTCACGTGGGACCGGGTATGCGCCCCGATTTCTATCAGGCCGCCCTCGTGCAGGGTGCGAAGTTGCTCGACATTCATGGGGATATTCTCCGGCCTGCCCCGGCCCGGATCGCCGGTCGCATCGCGCAACTGCTCTATGGCCGTATCGATCTGCCCGGATCCCAGCCTCTGGAACCTGGCACACAGGTCCATGTAGACTTCGTGCCGTGACAAACGCTGCCGCCCGTCGTTGGCGACACTGAATATGTCACCACCCGGCTCTACGTTTATTGTTTCCGGAAGCCGCCGTGCACCCAGGATCAGACGATCCAGCTCGTCCCACCAGAACTCCCGCCGGCTACCTGTATAGGCAGTGGAAACGAAGATCGTCGCGGGGATACCGTGCTTTTCCAGTATGGGCCTTGCGTTGCGGTAGTTATCCTCGTAACCGTCGTCGAAAGTCACTACGACAGACCGGTCACGAATACTGCCCCTGCGCAGGTCGTCCACCAGCTCGCGCAATGTGATCGGCTGAAACCGCCGCGCAATCACCTCCATGTGGCTAGCGAAGTTTTCGGGTGTGACGCCGAGCTTCTGCGGGTCGGATTCCAGGCTGGCAACCCGGTGGTAAATCAGGACCATGGCCCTGGGCAAAACCCTGGAGACCAGCGAATTCAGTTTCAGACGGGCTTTCCTGATCTTGTATCCGATCACGTTGAGCAGTTCTCCAGGGGTTATACAGCCTAGAACTGGTTCAGAACCGCTCCAACGACGTTGACATCCGCCTGCTTGAGAACAGCCATCAGGTTCTTGCTCTCCTCTATCCGGGTTCTCCCGCCTCTTGCGACCATCAGGGCACTCCCGGCCAGGGAAGCAATGGCAAGAACGTCCGCCTGGTAGGTGGCCGCCGGGGTATCGATAATGATTACGTCGAAATACTTCCTGAGCTCCCGCAGGATCAAGGCGAAAGAACTTTTACTCAGGAGTTCCGTAGGGTTCGGGGGTACAGCACCGCACCCCAGTACGGAAAGATACTCGAAACTCGAAATCTGGTCGGGGAGCATATCGAGATCTTCCATCCTCACCCGCCCGGCCAGCAACATCGACAAGCCTATTCTGCGCGAAAAATTGAAGTTTTCATGCTGTCTGGGTGCGCGCATATCGGCGTCGATCAACAATGTCGGACGCCCGAGTTGCGAAAATGCCAGCGCCAGGTTTGCCGCCACATAACTACGCCCCTCGTTTCTGTCGGGACTCACGATCGCGAGAGTTTTCTGCTCGGGCCTCAGCCAGTTGTTCAGGAGCCGGCTGCGAATCGCCCGGAACTCTTCGGCCTGGCCGTCGAACGGCGAGTAGGCCATTACCAGTTCCTGCGACAACGCTTCTTCGTTTTGATCGTAGGTATAACCGAACTGCCTGGACAGCGCCTGCAGAACATCGTCCTGGCTAACCAGCTTTAACTCTACTGCCGCCTCACCGAAATAAAGGCCTTTCTCACGCTGGTACTGAATAATCCTGTCCACGTCCCCGCTTGCCAGCTTGCCGAGCTCGACCAGGATGTCACCCATGCTCTGATCCGCCCACTGTGTTCCGCTGGCAAGCAGTTCCCTGTTTTCGGACTGCTCCCTGGCCGTTTCCAGTCGAGCATTCTCGATGTATACCACCTTTTCTTCCGGCGCCGCGGCATCCCCGTCACCGTCCGGCTGCGCCTGGTACTCCCGACGCGAATCGTCCGGTTCTTTATTCAGGAAATCCATCAGGTTCTTTATCTTCATCGTATTGCCGCCTGATTTCCGGCTAGACCTTTTTCAAGTGGCCAAGAAGAGGCACGCCCACGTCAAGCAGGAGGTCCTCTTTGGAATAGACTCTTCGAACGAAGATTTCCATGAACAGGGCTGCGCCAATCCCCACCAGCAGACCTGCCAGGGCTCCCAGCAGAAGGTTCATGGTGACACGCGGCGAAGAGCGGCTGCCTGGAATATTCGCGGCATCCATGATCGTCACATTGGTCTGGTCAATCATGCTCTGCATGCTGGTCGTATTCAGTTGTTTCAGAGCCGCATTGTAGGTTGCCTGTGCGCTTTCCACTTCCCGCTGGAGAACGGCAATTCTGTTATGCTCGCTTTTCAGACTCAGCACCAGTTTCTTTTGTTCCGCCACGGCCTGCGCCAGATCACGCTCCCGCTCGCCGGACAATGCCGCTGCGTTATTGATCCCGTCGCTTATCGCCTGTATTTCGTCCTGCAATCGTTTGCGTGCGGCGGCGATCTCTGAATTCAGCTTCTTCATTTTGGGGTGATTCCTGCCCAGGCTGCTAAAGCTTTGCACCCGCTGTCCTTCCAGGTTTCTTATTTCAGACTTTATGCGCTGCACAACGGGGTTATTGAATACCGGTGCAAAGTTTGTCAGCGGCGCGCCGCGCTCCAGCACTTCCTGCAATTTTTGCTGTTCGGTAACGGCATTCCGTGTCGCCTGTTGTGCTGCTATCAACTGGCTGGACAAATCCTGCAGGCGTGCATTCTCGGTACTCAGTCGCTCGTCCGAGGATACCAGCCCCTCTGCCTGCTGGTATTCCGTCAGCCTCGCCTGGGCTTCTTCCAGCCGCTTGCGCAGTGACTTCAGCTGTTCGTCAAACCAGTCCTTCGACTTGCGCGCCGGATCGATCGTCATGTCCAGGTTGGCGGCGATATAGGCTTCCAGGTACCTGTTGGCGATGAGTGCCGCCACCCGGGGATCGGTCGAGGAATAGGAAATCCTGACAATGCGGCTGTTGAACAGGGGTTCGACAGACAGATCTCCCCCGAGACTACGCGCCAGCCAGCCGTAAGCGGAACTCACCTGGAGTTTTTCAGCACTGCCACCCCCGACATTTGCTCCCTTGCTTTTTTTATTATCCTTGAACAAGGATTTGAAAGGGCCAAGTAAAAAATTGCTCAGGCTGGATAGAGCCGATTGTTTGGCATTGAGCGCGGCTATCAGGCGCTCTCTTTCATACTCTGTCAGACTTTTCTCCACCCGCTGGGCAACATTCTGGCTCTGGATAATGCCGATCTGCGTCGTAAGGTAGGTTCTCTCGGAGAGTTCCGCCCTGCCCTTGCTATCGACAGGGTTGCCCTTGAAATCGAAATTCAATGTCGCCGACGCCGTGTACATGTCCGGGGACAGGTATGAAACAACCCCGGCAATGACAACAGCCACAGTGAAGACTGCGGCAATAAGCCGCGCGCGCGTATACAGAACAAGCATGAACTTCTGTAAACTTATATCATTCGCTTTCATCATGTCAGCAACCGGTCACAAAACTAGAAGAGCCGCTCTTTTACATATAGCACATCATCGGGCATCAGCTTGTCTGTCAACTCCACCCCGATTTTTTCCGTCGTGCCGTCAGCACGGCGCCGGGTAACCTTCATGCCCTTTAGCGACCCGCGCGCAGTCAGCCCCCCGCCTACCGATAATGCCTGCATGGCGGTCATGCCCCGCTCCAGGCGGTACATTCCCGGCCGTTTCACTTCGCCGTGTATATAGAAAGTGTCCATTTTCGGGACAAGGATAAAATCGCCCCTGGTTACCTTTATGTTCTGGCTCATGTCTCCGGCATAGAAACTCAGGAGGTCAATCTCGTGCTTTACGGTTTTGCCGGCCTCGTCCTTGACAACGATGATTATGTCGGCAGCGTCCTCTTTTAAACCGCCGGCCTGGGATATTAGATCGACTACCCTGCTTTCACCTTTAAGCGAATATTCACCCGGGTTATTGACCTGCCCCATAACCGGTATCTTGTGACTGAGGAATTCCCTTACTTTCAGGGCCACCTGGGGGGCCTTGATAAAACCGCCTTCTTTCAGCATCCTCTCGATCTTGCGTCCCGCGGCTTCCGGCGTAAGCCCGGCTATCGCCACTTCGCCCAGCAACGGGAAAACGATGGTGCCGTCGTCCTGGCTCACGCGGGCCTCCGTGGTCAGATCCGGCTGCTCGTAGACAGTGATATGGACCATATCCCCGCCGCCCAGCAGGTAGTCTTCGGCCGCCCGGGCGGCCGACGCGACGAACAATACGGCCAACAGGAACCACAGGACGAACGCTAACCGCACCCCTTCTCCCGTGTTTCCCTGACAGGGTCGAATTACCACGTTTTCACTCTTTGCGCTGGACTGTGTAAACACCACTACAATCTTGACCTCGGATTTATAACCGGTTTTTCCATTATATGTCCTGTTCCAGGCAGAAAGCCGCTTTCTGCCAGCGGGTGACAAGCATACATGCAATGCAATTTGCGCGCCATTTCCCTGATGTTCATCCGGCCCCGGATGCCGTAGCCAGCACCTGCGGTGACAGCTCTCGCGTGTAACCGTATTTAACCAGCATGGGATAGGCCAGGATCCCCAGCCAGCGCGCTGTCGATGCATCCAGCCCCTGTACCCAGGCGCTGTCGAGACGGATCCGGGTGCTGCCGACCCGGAACCGGTCCGGGTTACCGCCGATGGAATGCAGACCGGGCAGCGTAATGGAATGCTCGTCTTCAAAGGTCAGCTTCCGGTCGGCCAGCACCGGGATCTGGTTCACCAGTTCCTGCAAGACCGTCCTCGGCTGCTGCGCAAAACGCTCATAGTTGACCCGCGTATAAGGCAGACGCCTGGCCAGCAAGTCACTGAAAACGTTATGCGTATACCACATATGCAACACCCGCCTGGGTGAAAATCGGAGCATCATCTGCCCGGTAGTCGGGTCAAATTTCTGTTTCTGCCACGAATAGGCTACAGCGCGAACGTCCCGGACCACGTGTACCACGTGCACCCTGACTCCGGGAATCCCGGCCAGGATCAGCGCGCGCGACGGAACCTTGGAGGAGTCGACAATGATGCGCTTGCCCGAAACTTCAGCCAGCGCGGTATAGAGCCGACCCAGCCATTGACGATATTCTTCCAGCTGGTGTCGATAGCGGCCCCCCTGTCGTCCCGTATAGAGACGCGGGAAATGCCGCATCTGCGCCACCTGGTAATTGAGAAATTCGATGCGGCGGACATCCTCCGGATCCGTGATAACCCGGTCCATAACGGCATCCCAGAATTCACAGTCCTGGAAACTCCGGCCACAGGCGCACAATTCCTCCTTTGATACACGGGACCGGAACAGGCGATTCAACTCGTTGAACGAGGCCACCCCGTCCAGGGTCCCCAGCACGCGGTCGAGAATAGTGCTCCCGCAGCGGGGCGAGCCGGCTATAAAGATGACATCGATGGGTTCTTCGGAATCCTGCCTGGCGATCGAAGTCCCGGCACCGGGGGCGCTAGCGGGAGAATGCGCTGATTTCGCCTCACCCGCGGCAACAGACCCGGCACCTGCAGCAGGACCACCGGGGCGTCGACGTCCTCCCGGTCCGGGACCCCTTCCCCCCGGGCCCGGGCGTGGCCCGCCACCGCCTCCCGGACCACCCGGCAACCGCATTCCCTCAGGCGGTCGCAGGGAAAAACGTACAAAGGTCTTGATGCCGAATTGCCTGTAGCAGTAAACCGGCATGATCAGGTTGCGTAACAACACGGCGCCACCAAAGGCAGCGGCCACACCCACCATGCCCCAGGGTTCGACGGTCAACCACGCCACTCCGATCGCCAGCGCCAGGCATACGATATTGATTACCAGCAGGGCCCGGTCGCGGCCCGCCATCAGCAGCAGGTGATGCGTTCCACCCGCCCAGACATTACCCAGCTGTCCAAGACTGAGCAGGATCAGGACCCATTTTCCGGCCGCATAGAATTCACCGAAGACCAGTTCCAGCACCGTATCGCCGAAAAAGATGAACACCGCCAGCAGGATTGTGGCCGGGAGCGCGGAGATTGTGGCAGTAAAGCGCATGATGCGCTGCAGCCGCACATAGTCTTCCTGGGCATGCAACTCGGCAATAATAGGCGGCAGCACCGCCCCCAGGATGGTCATTGGCATATTGATGAGCAGAATCAGGCGCGCGGCGGCCCCGTAGATAGCCACCTCATCGTCCGGTCTGAACATTCCCATCACCCAGACGTCCGCGCGCTGCAGGATCACAAACAATAGACTACTGGCTATCAGCGGCCAGGCAATCCTGAGCGGCTCTTCCTCGGGCGCCGGATCGGCAACGCGCAGGGCCCGAACACGTGGCGCGAGGATCAGGCCGGCGGCCAGAATGCTAGCAGCGCTGGCAGCCACGGTCACCCACAGTACCTCACCCAGGCTCGAGTGCCCCCTGCTCTCCAGTAACCACCACAGCAGGGCCGCGGTAATTGCCAGGGGGATCAGGTTACCGAACGCCGCGGCCGAGCGAATATCGCTGAAGCCGCGAAAGATTTCCTGCAACAGGGACTGCAGGGTCAGGACCATGACCCACAGCGCCAGAAGACCGATGCTGCCGGCCATCACCGGCGACTCGAACCACTGTTCCGCCATCCATTGGCCCAGCCCGAAATACAACAGGGCGCCAACGATTACGGCGCCGATGACACCGTGGCGCAGGACGGAAACGATCGCATGATAGGCACGGGCTTTCTGCCCCAGGCCTATGGCCTGGGCCACGGCGCGCACCGCGGCACGATTGAACCCCAGCTGGGAAAAGATGATGGCCACCATCACGATGGAGAACATCAGGAAATACGTACCCATCTCGCCGGGCGCCAGCAGGCGCGCCAGCAAACCACTGACAGCAACACTCACCAGGCTTGCCAGGATACGCATGCCCATGGCCCAGGCAGCCCCGGACATCAGGCGCTTTCGATGGGGAATAGCGGCGAAAATACGACGTAACATGGTGACAGTCTCTGGAAGCCGGTTTTGAAGCAGGCGCAACCACGCAAGGTGATCCACGGCGGCGGAAGCATACCCACCTATTCCCCAGGAATCCAGCCTGGAGACAGAGGCTGAAAATTCATTTCCCGCGGCTCTTATGCTATGATTTTTCGTCAGAAACTATAAATACTTAAGGAAATTCTGGAGAAGCAACATGATCAGTCTGGAAGACGCCCGGGAACGTGTTCAGAAATTAATGGAGCAGAAACTGCAGCTCACCGTCAAATCAGAAAACTACCAGGATGACCTGCACCTGGACTCGATGGCTTTACTCGAACTGATCGTGGGGCTGGAAAAAGAATTCGGCGTTGCGGTTGACGAAGAAGAACTGGATACGCCCGAGCATTTTAAAAGCGTTGAAAGCATCGCGAACTTCGTGTTACAACAACTCAAATAATAAATTACAGAAGCCTTTGATATGGACGAGAAAGAGAACCCCGCGAATGATGACCTGGGTATGCTGCGCATCGATCTTCAGGATTCTCTGCGTCAAAGCTCGGTTGATCCACGCAAACTATCCTCGTTCCAGCGCATCCTGCTGACAACCGACGGCACTGTAACCGAGATCCTGGAAGCACAGCTCTGGGAGGCCATCCATATCGTCAAGCTGTACCAGGACTCGATCGAAACACAGAGCACCATCCCGTTTCTCGATATCGGACCCGGTACCGAGATCATGGTGCGCAAGGTGCTGTTGCGGGGCAAGTACAGCCATAAAAACTACATCTACGCCGAATCGATCCTGATGCCGGAACGTTTGCCCGACTCCATTCGCGAAAGCCTGCTGGAAACGGAAAAGCCGATCGGGCAACTCATCATGCAGAACCGCATGGAATCATTCCGGGAAATCCTTACCTGCCGTCTCGAAGAAGCCGGGGAACTGGGCGGGTATTTCGATATACCGGATGATGCGATGCTGGTTTCCCGGACTTACCGCGTATTTGCCAACCGCCAGCCCATCATGCTGATCACTGAAAAATTTCCCGAATCCTCATTCCAGCAAGCCGACTGATCACAGTTATGCTTTATCAATTGCTTGCAAATACCGCGCAACGCATCCCCTCGCATACCTTCATGGAATGGGATGAGAAATCGCTCTCTTTCCAGGGTTTCGTCAAGGCTGTCGACCGGTTTGCCACGACGCTCGCGGACTCGGGGATCACTCCGGGAGACGCCGTCATCGTGCTGCTTCCGAACGGGCCGGAATTTGCAATCGGCATATTTGCTGTCGCCAAACTGGGTGGCATTGCCGTCCCCCTGAATACCGCCTTCCAGGACAAGGAACTTCAGTACTATCTTCAGGACAGCCAGGCCCGCGCCGTGGTAACCAGTGCCGATATTGTGGTGTCTCACAGCGAACTACTCAAAGACGGCGGCGATTTCCGGATCATCACTGAAGTTCCGGTCGACGTTGACAGCACAGACGACGCCGGGCAACGCCGGCCCTGGGGCAGCCCGGTTCTGTACCAGTACTCGTCCGGCTCTACCGGTACGCCGAAGCGCGTGATCCGCTCCCGGGAGCACCTGGGACACGAAGCCAGGAATTTCACCGCCACCGTCAAGGCCGACGAATCGGACCGGATTCTTGCCGTGGTCCCCATGTTCCACGCGCATGGTTTCGGTAACTGCCTGCTGGCTTCCGCCTGCTCCGGGGCAACCATGGTGGTGCTGTCCTCGTTCAAGCGCAAACCGGCCCTGAGCACGCTGGCGGACAAGGGCATCACGATATTCCCGGGTGTTCCCTTCATGTTCAGCATCCTTGCCGATTCACCCTCTATAAAAGGCATGCCCCTGCCCGCCCTGCGGCTCGCCTTCTCCGCCGGCGCCCCGCTCGCCAGGGAAACCTTCAATAATTTCCTGGAAAAGTTTGCCGTGCCCGTGCGTCAGCTTTACGGATCCACCGAAACGGGTTCGGTGGCAATCAATACGGGTTCAACCGACGGGGATTGCTGGGCATCAATAGGGACGCCCATGCACAACGTTCGGGTAACCATCGTCGATGACAATAACGAGCCGGTACCCGTTGGTGAAAGCGGCGAACTGATCATCTGCAGCCCCGCACTGACCGATGGTTATGCCAACCTGGATGAGGTCAACAGGGAAACTTTCCGTGACGGCTGCTTCTGGTCGGGAGATACCGGCCACAAGGATCCGGACGGCAATATCTTTATCACGGGCCGCAAGAAATTATTTATAAACGCGGGCGGCAATAAAGTCGATCCCGGCCAGGTGGAAGAAATCATCAGCCGGCACCCGGCCGTTGACGAAGTCGTGGTGGTAGGCGTCAAGGGCCAGTATGGCCAGGAAATCATCAAGGCCGCCGTCGTCAAAAAAGCCGGCCAGGATTGCAGCGCTGAAGAAATCAAGGAGTGGTGCAACGGGAAACTCGCCGACTTCAAGGTGCCGCGCATCATCGAATTCCGGGACGAAATTCCGCGCAGCCCGCTGGGCAAGATTCTGCGCAAATACCTGCAGGAAGACGTCGCCTAGCCCGGCGGGTGTTCCACTACCCGATCGATAAAATCCTTCATGCTCTGCTTGAAGACCTCGCGATCGAATTTTTTCGCGTGGCGAATAATCGGCTCTGACGCATATCCACCATCTACGGCTTCAAACCGGCGCACTGCATCGATCAGGGCCGGAACCGTCTGCTGGTCGAAAAACAGCCCACTGACTCCGTCCACCACAGTCTCGGTAGCCCCGCCCCGGCGATAGGCGATTACCGGGCGCCCGGAGGCCATCGCTTCCACCGGCACAATGCCGAAATCCTCGGTCCCCGGGAAGATCAGGGCCCGGCAACGCGCGTAGTGTTCCTTGATCGATTCAAAGGGCTGCCACCCCATAAAGCGGATATTGGCGCCCGCCTTCTTCTCCAGTTCGCGGCGCATTTCCCCTTCCCCGATAATGACCAGCGGCTTACCCGTTTCATTGAAGGCCTCGACAGCGAGGTCCGCACGTTTGTAGCCGGTCAACTGGCCCATCATCAGGTAAAAGTCACCACCATCCGCGCGCGGTGAAAACTCCATTGTATCCACGGGCGGGTGAATGACTTTCGCATCACGCCGGTAATATTTCCGGATACGCGCCGCAACATAACTCGAATTGGCTATAAAGTGGTCGACCCGCGGCGCCGTGGTGACATCCCAGGTGCGCATATAATGCAGCAGTGGCGGCATCATCAACTTCGTCAGCCGACCCGCATCGGCAAGGTAATCGTGATACATGTCCCAGACATAGCGCATGGGGCTGTGGCAATAACAGATATGCGTCGATTCCGGCGGCGGCACGATCCCCTTGGCCGGCCCCGACTCGCTGCTGATCACCAGGTCGTAACCCCGCAAATCGAGCTGTTCCAGCGCCAGCGGCATAAGCGGAAGATAGCGCTGATACCAGGCACGCGCGCGCGGCAGGCACTGGATAAAGGTACTGGTAATCCTGTGGGAGCGCAGGGTTTCCGAAATGGCGTCGGGGTCGCACACATGGGTGAAGATATCCGCATCGGGATACAGCTCGCACAGGGCCTCGAGTACTTTTTCGCCGCCGCGCATACCAACCAGC
>JBHHXO010000048.1:0-16645 GCA_046757125.1 Thiogranum sp. | reverse complement strand
GTCGGTTCCGGTGGCCAGGTGGTAGGCTTCCTCCCGGAGCATCGCCATCGTGGAGCGGCCCAGCGGGGCGAAGGCGGAGTTGCTGAGCATCTGGAGTTGGAACTTGCCGTCGCGGTCCACGAAGTTGGTATAAACCCAGAAGTCCAGCCAGTTGTTCACATCCTGGTTGAACGAGCCAAGCAGGCGCGTGTTCTTCCACGAGCGGCGCTCCAGCAGTTTCTGCGCGCGTCTTGCACCGGCGTGCCGGGTGCGCGCCAGATGGCGCAAACGATACCGGTTGAGCGTCATCAGGCCGGTTTCGGATCCGGAGAAGAACGCAGACAGAATAATCAGAAAGATCAGTGCGCCAAACAGCGCACCAAGGGGGATATCGTTCAAAGAGCCTGAACTCCGTTGCCGCAGATAGCCCGATTGTAGGCGCTAAGTGCCGCTTTGTCAGGCTTTCAGGGGCGGCTGAGGATCAGCTCCAGCACCAGTTTGCTGCCAAAGTAGGCCAGCAGCAGGAAGACAAATCCGCTCAGTGTCCAGCGAATGGCCTTGCGGCCGCGCCAGCCGAACTTCCAGCGACCCCACAGCAGAATGCCGAAAATGACCCAGGCGGCGATGGAGAGCAGCGTTTTGTGTACCAGGTGCTGGGCGAAGATATCCTCCAGGAAAAGGATGCCTGTCAGCAGCGCGGCGCTGAGCAGCACGAAACCCGAGCCGATCATCTGGAACAGCAGGTCTTCCATAATCTGCAGGGGGGGCAGGGCGCGGATATAGCCGCCGGGGTGGCGGTTACGCAGGTGCCGGTCCTGGATGGCCAGCAGCACGGCCTGTACCGCGGCCAGTGCAAACAGGCTGTAGGCGAGCACCGAAAAAAGGATATGCAGGTCGAGCTGCCAGGACCCCGAAGTGATGGGCGCGTTTTGCCCCGGGTTCCAGCTGGCGAGCGCAACGGTTGCCGCGGCAACCGGCAGTATCGGGATACCCAGGTTCTCGACCGGCTGCTTGATGGCGACCAGCAGCAGCAACAGCACCATCATGAGCGCAACGAGCGAGGCCGCATTGAAGAAGCCCAGGTTCAGTCCGGCACCGGTAATCAGGTGCGGGTAGAGCACGACTGCGTGCAGCGCAACACCTACGAATCCCAGTAGCAGGATCAGCCCCCGGCTCATGCGCAGGCCGGAGTCACTGCCGGCCAGGCGCGCGGTGAGTGCAGCGCTGGTGAGCAGGTAGAGGACGATAGCTACCACGGAAAATGCGAACAGATTCATAAAAACATAATGGCACAAGCGGCTGTGGGCGAAAAGCCCGGCCGTGCTGCCTGCCAGTGTCAGACACGGTGACGCGCTGCGTCAGGCGTTGTGCCGGCGGTTTGCGCCGGCGCGGTTTCAGGGCCCTAACTGTGATGGTGTCAGCATTATTTTTGTGAAACGCGCTGGCACGATCCTCGCATTGAGCAGGGAAACGAGATGAATCGAGCAGAGATTATGGAACTCAGGATACTAGGTTGTAGCGGGGGGATCGGTGCTGATCTGGGCACCACGTCCCTGTTGGTGGACAACGATATATTGATCGACGGCGGCACCGGGATTACCGAGCTGAGCCTGGAGGAAATGGCGGGTATCCGGCATATCTTCGTGACACACTCGCACCTGGATCACATTGCCGGTATTCCCATGCTGCTCGATTCCATTTTTGAAATGGTCAGTGAACCTGTGGTCCTGCACGCACGCGCAGAAACCATCAAGGTGCTGCGCGAGCATATCTTCAACTGGCAGATCTGGCCCGATTTTTCCCAACTGCCGAGCGTCGAGCAGCCGGTATTGCGTTTCGAGGTCATGGACCCGGGTGGACAGATACAGGTGGGTAACCGGCGCGTGGAAATGATCGCTGTAAACCACGCGGTGCCGGCAGCGGGTTACCGGGTGCAGAACGGCGTGGGCTGTTTTGCCTTCAGCGGCGATACCACCAGCAACGACGGGTTTTGGGAGGCCCTGAATCGCCACGACAAGCTGGACCTGCTGATCGTGGAGAGTGCCTTTGCCGACGAGGATCTCGAGCTCAGTTCCAGGGCACGGCACTACTGCCCGCAGTTGCTGGCCGATGATCTGAAAAAGCTCAACCACACGCCACGCCTGTACCTGACGCATCTCAAGCCCGGCAGCGAGGACACCATAGTCAAACAGTGCCGGGGCCATATCGATCGCCTGCCCATACATCGCCTGTGCGGGGGCGAACGCTTCACGCTATAATCCCGCCGTATACTGTGTGCGGCAGGCTGCGTCATACCCCCGCTGCCGTGCCTGCAACGGATCTTTCTGGCGGGATAAGGCGTTATGTTTCAAAACCTCACTGACCGGCTGGGCCGGACCATCAAGAACCTGCGCGGGCAGGGTCGCCTCAGCGAAGACAATATCAAGGACACCCTGCGCGAAGTACGCATGGCCCTGCTGGAGGCCGACGTGGCGCTGCCGGTGGTCAAGGAGTTCACGAACAAGGTTCGTGAGCGCGCGGTCGGCCAGGAAGTCCTGCAGAGCCTCAGTCCCGGCCAGGCGCTGGTCAAGATCGTCAACGACGAACTGGTCTCCCTCATGGGCGAGGCCTGCGATGAACTGAACCTCAACGCCCGGCCCCCGGTCGTGGTGCTGATGGCGGGCCTGCAGGGTTCGGGCAAGACCACTTCCACCGCCAAGCTGGCGCGCTGGCTGAAAGAACGCAGAAAGAAATCGGTGCTGGTAACCAGCTGTGACGTCTACCGGCCCGCGGCTATCGAGCAGTTGCAGACGCTGGCAAATGAGGTCGGGGCCGAATTCTTCCCCAGCAGTGGTGACCAGGACCCGGTAGCCATCGCGAGCGCCGCGCTGGACCAGGCGCGCAAACAGCACCTTGACGTACTGATTGTCGATACCGCGGGCCGCCTGCACATCGACACGGAAATGATGGACGAAATCCGCCGCATTCATGCGGCGGTCGATCCGGTGGAGACCCTGTTCGTGGTCGACAGCATGACCGGTCAGGATGCGGCCAACACGGCGCGCGCGTTTCATGCAGCGTTGCCGCTCAGTGGCGTGGTGCTTACCAAGACCGATGGCGATGCGCGCGGCGGTGCGGCACTGTCGATTCGTGCCATCACCGGCAAGCCGATCAAGTTTCTCGGCATCGGTGAAAAAACCGATGCCCTGGAACCCTTTCATCCGGACCGCGTGGCCTCGCGGATTCTCGGCATGGGCGATGTGCTCAGCCTGGTCGAGGAAGCCGAGCGCAAGGTCGACAAGGACAAGGCGGCAAAGCTTGCCAAAAAGCTGCACAAGGGCAAACGCTTTGACCTGGACGATTTCCACGATCAGCTCGAGCAGATGATGGGCATGGGCGGGCTGGGCAGCCTGATCGACAAGTTGCCCGGTATCGGTCAATTGCCGCAGAACGTGCGCGAGCAGGTCAATGATCGCGATATGCACCGCATGCTCGCGATCATCCGCTCCATGACGGCGAAGGAAAAACGCTTCCCCGATATCATCAAGGGCTCACGGCGGCGGCGCATCGCGGCCGGGTCCGGTACCCGGGTACAGGATGTGAACCGCTTGCTGAAGCAGTTCACCCAGATGCAGAAGATGATGAAGAAAATGTCCAAGGGTGGTATGAAGAACATGATGCGCGGGCTCAAGGGACGTATGCCGCAGGGGTTCCCTTTCTAGACCGGGCGGTTCGCAGGGATGCAGCAGGCCCCGCGCGGTCCGCAAAGGAAACTGTATGGATGAGGCGAGTATTGAAGGGAAGCTGCGCAAGGTGCTCCACGAGGTCGCATTCGACCTGAGCGCAACCGATGGTGAACAGTTTCTGCAACAGTGTGTGGAACACCTGGTGCACACTTTTGATACCGCCTACGGCTTCGTCGGCAGGCTCTACCATGATGACGCAGGCATTCCCGGTATCCGCTCGCTGGTCGCCATGGCGCATGGCAACCGGATAGACCCTTTCCATTACACGCTGCCGGGTACGCCCTGTGAAAACGTGGTGGGCAAGCAGATCTGCGCCTACGGCAGTAACTGCCAGGAGTTGTTTCCCGAGGATCCGATGCTGGTCGATATGGGCGTGGAGTCCTATATCGGTGCGCCGCTGTTCGATTCGTCAGGACGGGCAACGGGCATTGTCGTCGTCCTGCACACGGAACCTATCGGGGAGCTGGAATACAAGAAGGAAATACTGAAGATCTACGCCCTGCGCGTGGCCCGGGAGATCGAACGGCTGGAGAGTGAGCGGGAGGTGCGCCGCAGCGAGGAACGTTATCGCACACTGGTGGCCAACATCCCCGGGGTGGTATACCGTTGCAGGTTCGATTCCGAGCGCAGCATGGAGTTTGTCAGCGAAGCGATCCAGACGCTTTCCGGCTACCCGTGCGGTGATTTTATCGGTAACAGCGTGCGCAGCTACGCCAGCCTGATTCACCCGCAGGATACGCAGTCCGTACAGGACAGCCTGCACGCGGCGGTGCGCGAAAACCGGGCCTTTGCGCTTGAATACCGGGTAGTGGATGCGCAGGGCAGGATCCACTGGATCTATGAAAAGGGGCGCGCGTATCGCAACAGCCGGGGTGAAGTCCTGTGGCTGGACGGCGCGCTGTTCGACATCAGCGACAAAAGGCAGGTCGAGGATGAACTGCGCAGCTACCAGCTGCACCTGGAGCAGATTGTCGCGCAGCGTACGGCGGACCTGCAGAGTGCAATCAAGGAACAGGAAGCGTTCGCCTACTCGGTGTCTCACGATCTGCGCGCACCGTTGCGGGCGATTGACGGATTCAGCGAAGCGCTGTTGCAGGACTGTGCCGACCGGCTGGACGATCAGGGCAGGGGTTATTTGCAGCGTATCCGCGCCGGCAGTCAGCGCATGGGCGCGCTCATCGATGACCTGCTTACGCTTTCGCGCATCGGCCGCAAGGAGCTTAAAAGAGATGACGTCGACCTGTCTGCCATTGCCAGGTCTGTCGTCAACGGGATGCGGCAGGGTGATCCGCAACGCGCCGTGACATGCGCGATCGGGGACGGACTGCGCACCGAGGGTGATACCAGTCTGCTGACGATCGTGCTGGAGAATCTGCTCGGCAATGCCTGGAAATATTCCGGCAGGAAAGCCGACGCACACATCGAGATGGGCTCGACCATGCTGGATGGCGAGGAGGTTTTCTTTGTGCGCGACAATGGCGACGGTTTCGACATGAAATATGTCGACAAGCTGTTCGGGGTGTTCGAGCGTCTGCACGGGGGCGAGTTCGAGGGTACCGGCATCGGCCTGGCGACAGTGAAGCGGAGTATCGAACGCCACGGTGGCCGGATATGGGGCGAAGGCGAGCCGCGCGAGGGCGCCTGCTTTTTCTTTTCGCTGCCGGCCTCGGGGGACTGATGAAACCCGTCAATCATCCGGTTCATCGTGCCCGGACAGGGCAAAAAAACGGCGCAGCGTGGTGATGGCTGATTTATCCTTTAATTACAACCTGTTAACAGTTCGTTCTGCGGGAGAGCGCGTATTTTTCCGGTAGTAAGGATTTTCGACAGGGGCGGCCCGAAACGATGCCCCTGCATACGCGGGGCATTTTCCGCACAAGCGCTTCACTTTTCAGCCAAACCGCGTAAAATGCCCGCTTTTCCGCGGTGCCGGTTGTGGCCCGCCTACAAGATTTATAGAGGTTCTGTCTCGATGGTAACTATTCGACTGGCACGCGGTGGCGCAAAAAAGCGGCCTTTCTATCATGTGGTGGTTACGGATTCCCGTAATCGTCGTGACGGTCGCTACATCGAGCGTCTTGGCTTCTTTAACCCCGGTGCGGCTGGCCAGGAAGTTCGCCTCAAGATCGATGCCGAACGTACCCGGCACTGGGTCAGCAAAGGTGCCCGCACCTCCGAGCGCGTCGCCAGTCTGCTCAAGGAGCAGGCACAGTAAGCGAACCCGGAACACAGGCGCACATTATTCCGGTTGGCCGGGTTTCGGGGGTCTACGGAGTACGCGGATGGGTTCGGGTCTATTCCTATACCCGGCCACGCGAAAATATCGTCCGCTACCCGACCTGGTACCTGCAGTGCAGGGGCGGAAGCTGGCAGCCGCGCAAGCTGGTGGAAGGCCGGCAGCACGGCAAGGGTGTCGTTGCACTGCTGGCGGATTGCAGTGACCGGGACCAGGCGCAGGCGTTGACCGGTTGTGAAATCGGTATTACGCGCGACGCGCTTCCGGCTGCGCAACCCGGTGAATATTACTGGCACGACCTGCAGGGCCTGAACGTGGTGACCCTCGCGGGCGAGCAACTGGGGCCGGTGGATCACCTGATCGAAACCGGCGCCAACGATGTGCTGGTAGTGAAGGGTGAACGGGAACGACTGATCCCGTTTGTCATGGACCAGGTTATCGTTCAGGTCGACCTGGAGCAGGGTGAAATCCGGGTGGACTGGGACAAGGATTTTTAAAGGGCCGCCATGCTTATCGATGTGGTGACCCTGTTCCCGGAGATGATCCGGGACTGTTGCCGGTACGGTATACCGCGCATCGCCATGGAGAAGGGCCTGCTGGAACTGGCCTGCTGGAATCCACGCGATTATGCCGACAACCGGCACCGCAGCGTGGATGACAGACCCTACGGCGGCGGACCCGGGATGGTCATGCAGGTGCAGCCGGTGGCGGATGCCATCCGGGCCGCGCGCAGCAAGGGCGAGGGACCTGTGGTTTACCTCAGCCCGCAAGGCCGGCGCCTGGACCAGTCGGCACTGCGGCGTTTTGCTGCGTTGCCGCACATGATCCTGCTGGCAGGACGCTATGAAGGCATCGACGAACGGCTGGTTGAGCGATACGTCGATGAAGAATGGTCCATCGGCGACTATGTGCTGAGTGGCGGAGAGCCGGCGGCGCTGGTCTGGATCGATGCGCTGGCGCGCCTGTTACCGGGTGCGCTGGGTGACGGGGAATCGGCGTTATATGATTCCTTTATGGACGGGTTACTGGATTACCCGCATTATTCGCGCCCGGAAGTCGTTGACGGGATGGCAGTACCGGATGTGTTGTTATCCGGTGATCACGCCGCCATCGAACGCTGGCGCATGAAGCAGTCGCTGGGAAGAACCTGGCGACGCCGGCCCGATCTGCTGGAGCGGAAAGCGCTGAGCGAGGAACAACAGGCGTTGCTGGCGGAATTTATTCGCGAGCAACAATCGTAACAAACCGGATTGAACCCGTCGTTAGGGGAAGAACATGAGCAACATAATTCAACAGCTTGAAAGTGAACAGATGACCAGGGAAATCCCGGATTTTGCCCCCGGTGATACCGTGGTCGTGCAGGTCAAGGTCAAGGAAGGCAACCGCGAACGTCTGCAGGCTTTCGAAGGCGTCGTGATTGCCCGGCGCAACCGCGGACTGAATTCCGCCTTTACCGTGCGCAAGATCTCTCACGGGGAAGGCGTTGAACGCGTATTCCAGACCTACAGCCCGGTGGTGGCGAGCATCAAGGTCAAGCGTCGTGGCGACGTGCGCCGCGCCAAGCTGTACTACCTGCGTGAACTTTCGGGCAAGGCCGCGCGCATCAAAGAGAAGCTTTGAATCGATGCGGGAGCCTCCGGCTACCGCGATGGTTGGTAATAACGGGCAACCTGGCCGCAGGTTGCCCGTTTTTGTTTGCATCTGCCTGATATTCGTATGCGCAGTCCCCCGCTCCGGTGCCGTGCTGGCGCTGGATGCCTCCGGTTTGAAAGAGCTGACACAGCTTGCCCGTGCGGGGGCGCCGCAACTGGCGTTGCGGCGCATGGACGTGGAACAGCCCGCGGCGGCTGACGATCTCGTGCAGTGGACGGCCTGGGAACAGGAGCGTCTGCAGATTCTCGCCAGCCAGGCACTTTTCCCCGAACTGATTGCGCGTGTGGACAGCCTGCCCGACGCTGTCGATGAACGTTTCCGGCGCCAGGCGCTGGCGCTGAAAGCCGATGCGCAATTGCAGCTGGGGCAGGCGCACGGCGCGCGGGCAACCGTCAGGGCACTGTTATGGTCACACGCCGGCGGGGTGCAGGCCGGGACCCTGGCGCGCTGGCGGCGCCTGGTGGTGCGCAGTTATCTGCTGGAAGAAAAAAACGAGGATGCGCGCCTGGCATTGTTGCGCTACCGGCAGGACTTCGGGGATGAAGACCCGCAGTGGCGCTGGCTCAGCGCGCGGGTAATGTTGCAGGGCGGACACGCTGATTCCGCTTTTAAACTGCTGCAGAAGGATGAAACACCCCAGGGGCTGTTCCTGCGTTACGCTGCGCAGTTGCAGGTTGCACCGCAACAGGCTGCCGCGGTGCAGGAGCTGGCGCTCGGGCAGGCGCAGCAGGCCGCCACCCCGCCGTTGCAAAGCGCCTTCTGGGGGCTGGCGGCAATGGCCGCCGGACAGGCTCGTCAGCACTACAGGCAGATCGAATACCTTGAACATGCCCTTTCCCTGCCCTTCGATCGTGAACTGATGCACGGCGTGCTGGAGCTCGATGCCGATCAGCTCTGGGATGCTTACCTGCAGCAGGGCAAGCGCATCGGTAACCGCGAGCAGAAGCTGCTTGGAAATGACGAGGACTGGTATTTCCCGGCGACCGAGGCGCTGGAGAAAGACCCGTTACGCGCCCGGGCGCTGTTCTCCGTGTTGTCCGAGTATGGCTCGGATGCCCGGCGCCGCTCCCTCGCGCATGAATACCTGATCGGGATGCTGGACGATCTGCCCGACGGCAAGCGGCTGGTCCGGCGCCTGTATCTCGAGTCCCGGCGTTACACTGACGTTGCCAATCTTCCGCCGGTGATACGTTACCGTCTGATCGACGAAGCGCTGGAATCCGGAGAGCTGCAAACCGCGTCGCGCCTGATGGCAGGGCTGGCGGAGCCGCCCGCGGGCGCTGACCGCTTTGCGTGGAATTTGCGCCGGGCACGGGTCGCCATCTTTACCGGTGAAGTCGAATCCGGGGTGGAAATATTGCAGCAGCTCGCCAAACAGGATGCGGCCTGGGACAGACAGAAGCTCGACCGCCTGCTGCAGGTTGTATTCGACCTGCAGACCCTGCAGTCTCACCAGCAGGCGCTGGCGCTGTTTACGGCCTTGCTGGACAAGCCGCTGGACCCGCAGCAGCGGCGTGAACTGCTGTTCTGGATGGCCGATTCGCTGCAGGAACTCGATCAGTACGAACAGGCTGCCTACCTGTACCTGAAATCCGCCACCCTGATGGATGCGACAGCCATGGACCCCTGGGCGCAGACGGCGCGTTATCGCGCCGCACAGGCGCTGGCCGAGGCCGGTCTGCTGGATGATGCACGGCAGATCTACAACGGCCTGTTGCGCGCTACCCGCGATGCCGGCCGCAAGGCGGTGTTGCAAAACGAAATCCAGCGCCTGCACCTGGTCAGCGCTTCCGGGCAGAAGGAAAATTGAGTATGCCCGGACCGGCTTTCGATGCGGTTTTCGCTTCGCCGGTAGGCAGGCTGGGTATCAATGTACGGGACGGGGTGCTTTGCCGGCTGGAGTTTCTGTCCAACCGCTATCGCCTGGTACCGGCACTGGATGCGGAGACCGGGCAGGTGCAGCAGTCGATCCTGGATTATTTCGAGGATCCTCATGCTGCCCCCGAGGTCGATTTCCAGCTCTCGGGGACCGGGTTCCAGTGCCGGGTATGGCGTGCGCTGCGCAGCATTCCGGCTGGAAAAGTAATGACTTACGGGGCCCTGGCCGACCGCCTGGGGACCAGTGCCAGGGCGGTCGGCAACGCCTGCAGGAAAAACCCGGTTCCCATTGTCGTGCCCTGTCACCGTGTCGTGGCCCAGCGTGGCCCGGGTGGTTTCGCCGGTGATCGCGAGGGCCGGCTGGTGCGCGTCAAACAATGGCTGTTGCAGGCCGAGGGTGTTGAAATCCGGACGTGACGTCCCCACCTCGGGTTTGTGAATCCGCTTCGCGACGCTGTGTGTGCGCCGCTTAATTTACCGACGAAGAGCTGTAGACCATGACAACAGAGACACAGAAAGAAACGCTTGAATTCCAGACCGAGGTCCGCCAGTTGCTGGGCCTGATGATCCACTCCCTGTACTCCAGCAAGGAGATATTCCTCCGCGAGCTGATTTCCAACGCCTCGGACGCCTGCGACAAGCTCAGTTTTGAAGCCCTGTCGAACGATGCGCTCTACGAAGGTGACAGCGAGCTGAAGATACGGGTCACTTTCGACAAGGAGCAGCGCACCATTAGCGTCAGTGATAATGGCATCGGTATGTCGCGCGAAGAGGTGATGGACAATATCGGTACTATCGCCAAGTCCGGCACCCGGCAGTTTTTTGATGCGCTGACCGGTGACCAGAGCAAGGACATGGAACTCATCGGCCAGTTCGGTGTCGGTTTCTACTCGTGTTTCATTGTCGCCGATGAGGTTACGCTCACCACGCGTCGAGCCGGTGCGGCTGCCGGCGAAGCCGTGCGCTGGGTTTCCAACGGTGAAGGCAGTTACACGCTGGAGTCTGTGGAAAAGGGCAGCCGGGGAACGGAAGTGGTGCTGCACCTGCGCGAAGGTGAAGACGAGTTCCTGGATGCTTTCCGCCTGCGCTCGATTATCACCAAATACTCCGATCATATTTCCCTGCCGATCGAAATGGCTTCGACCGAAGAAGGCAAGGAGGACGAGTTCGAGGCTGTCAACAATGCGTCGGCACTCTGGAAGCGCCCCAAGCGCGAGATTACAGAAGACGAGTACAAGGAATTCTACAAACACGTGTCGCACGATTTTGGCGAGCCGCTGGCCTGGACACACAACCAGGTCGAGGGTACCCAGTCGTATACCAGCCTGCTGTATATTCCGAAGCACGCCCCGTTCGATCTCTGGGACCGCGACCGGCGGCATGGTATCAAGCTGTACGTGCGTCGCGTGTTCATCATGGATGATGCGGAAAACCTGATGCCGCAGTACCTGCGCTTCATTCGCGGCCTGGTGGATTCCGACGACCTGCCGCTGAACGTGTCGCGCGAAATCCTGCAGAAGAACAAGTTCATCGATACCATCCGCGGGGCTTCGGTCAAGAAAATACTGGGTCTGCTGGAGAACATGGCGAAGAACGAACCGGAACAGTACACGGAGTTCTGGAACCAGTACGGCCAGGTGATGAAAGAAGGCCCGGCGGAGGACTTCTCCAACCGGGAACGGATCGCCAAACTGTTGCGCTTTGCGTCGACCAACAGCGACAAGGACGAACAGACCGTCTCGCTGGAAGACTACGTCAGCCGCATGCAGGAAGGACAGGAAAAGATCTATTACGTGACGGCGGACAGTTTCGCGGCGGCCAAAAACAGCCCGCACCTGGAAGTGTTCCGCAAGAAAGGTATCGAAGTGCTGCTGCTGAGCGACCGCGTGGACGAATGGCTGGTTTCTCACCTGACGGAATTCGACGGCAAGCCGCTGGTGTCGGTCGCCAAGGGTGATCTGGATCTCGGCAAACTGGGCGACGAGGAAGACAAAAAAGCTGCCGAAAAAGTCGAGGGCGAACACAAGGAGTTTCTCGAGCGTATCAAGGAAACGCTGGGGGATGATGTGCAGGATGTGCGTATCAGTCACCGCCTGACCGATTCCCCCTCCTGCCTGGTGCTGGGCGAGCAGGACATGCCGATGCACATGCAACAGCTGATGAAACAGGCGGGGCATGACGTGCCGGTCAGCAAGCCGGTACTGGAAGTGAACCCGGAGCACCCGCTGGTTGTCCGTCTTAAACAGGAACAGGACAAGGAGCACTTTTCCGACTGGTCACGCCTGTTATTCGAACAGGCGCTGCTGAGCGAGGGCGGACAGCTGGAAGACCCGACCGTGTTCGTGAAACGTATGAACAGTATTCTGGTTGAACTGTCTGCCTAGGATTTCAGGCACCGCCCCGGAGTATGCATACAATGCCTTCCAAACCCGAGCTGAAAGTCACCGTGTTCAGCGACTATATCTGTCCGTTCTGCTACGTGGGTGATGCCCGTCTCGACCGTTTGCGCAAGGACTATGAACTGAAGGTCAACTGGTGTTTTCTTGAAATACACCCGGAGACCTCGCCCGAGGGTGAGCCGGTGGCCTCACTGGACTATCCCTCCGAGACCTGGCAACGCATGATGGCTACGCTCGGGGTAATGGCTGAGGAAGAAAACCTGCCCCTGCTCGATCATGACTTCACCACCAACTCGCATTCTGCCCTGCTGCTGGCGGAGGCGGCGAAGTACATTGACCGGGATGTATTCTACCGCCTGCATAAACGCCTGTTCGAGGCCTATTTCGCGGAAGGCAGGAATATCGGCAACCGGGATTGCCTGCGGCAACTGGCGCTGGATGCGGGCATGGGTGTGCAGCAGATCGAGGCAGCCTGGCAGGATGCGGCTGTTGCCGGTCGTTTGCAGCACTACCGGAAAGCAGCCGGTGACCTCGGCGTCAAGGCGACGCCGACTTATTTTATCGGTGAGCAGCGCCTCGATGGTGCCGTCCCCGCTGAAATGCTCGTACAGGCGGCCCGGGCCGTTGGCTGAATCCGTGCGCATCGACAAGTGGTTATGGGCGGCGCGTTTTTACAAGACGCGCAGCCTGGCCGCGCAGGCCGTGGATGGCGGCAAGGTCCAGTTGAACGGTGCGCGTGTCAAGCGGGCCCGTGCGCTGGGTGTGGGTGACCGTCTGGAAATTCACAAGGGCGGTTACGAGTTTCGTATTTCTGTCCTGGCGCTGTCGCAGCGCAGGGGGCCGGCAAAGGTGGCGCAGTCCCTGTACGAAGAATCCGCGCAAAGCATCGCACGGCGTGCGGCCCTCAGTGAGCAGCACAGGCTGGCTGCGGCCAGCACCCCGCATCCACAGCGCAAGCCGGATAAAAAAGCGCGTCGCCAGTTGCGCGAAATGAAATGGTAAAACCGGTTACGCCTTTGCTGACGGTCGATATCGTGATTGAAATGACCGCTCAACCGGGGCGGCCGATTGTGCTGATCGAACGCCGCTATCCACCGCATGGCTGGGCGCTGCCCGGCGGTTTTGTCGATGTCGGCGAGAGCCTCGAGCAGGCGGCCGTGCGGGAGGCGCAGGAAGAAACGTCCCTGGATGTCAGGCTGGTATGTTTGCTGGGGTGTTACTCGGATCCACAGCGCGACGCGCGCGGTCATACGGCCAGTGCCGTGTATGTGGCGACTGCAACGGGTGAAGCATCGGCGCAGGATGATGCCAGGAATCTGGCCCTGTTCGATCCGGTCGAGTGCCCGCCGCTGGTGTTCGATCATGCCCTGATACTTGAGGATTACCGGCACTGGCGTGCAACAGGGCAGCCGGCCCCGTTACGACTCTAGATGTCATTTCGTGTGTTGCCGCCGCTGTATATTGCGGCCCGGCTCTGCTAGCAATAGGCGGGCTCGTGCACATACTGTGTGCGGCGCAGATTGTTCAGGATGATCAGGAATGGATCACTTTCGGCTGTATTGACGCAGAGCGTCTGTGCCCGGAAGCCCGAACGGCTGTTCCACTGCGCTGTCAGTGCGGGCATTTCGGTACGGATCAGCGCCAGGTCATAATTGCGTAACGCCATGGCAATCTGGGCTTCCTTGGCGGAGCGGGCACGGAACAGGGTGGTCTGCTTGCCAATGGTGTTCTGTACCAGGTTGGCCAGGCCGTCATTGTCCTCAACGTGGAGGATGCAGGGCGGGTGTCCGGCCGAACGTTGCCCGGCCTGCTTCAGGGCGAATACCAGGCGTGCATGATCGGAGTAGCCGGACAGCCAGTCCGGGTCGCTGTCGTTCCCTGCGCCGCCCTGTGTTGTCGAGATAACCAGTATGGGTACCCAGGGATGTTCCTGACGCAACTCCATCGCAAACGAAATGCCGTCGCGATCGGCCAGTAACAGGTCGAGCGCAATGCCGTCATAGTGCCGGTTCCACAGCAGCTCACGGGCAGCGTCCGCCTCGGTTGCGCAGTCGACCTCGACACCGGCTGCATCCAGCCGTTCTTTTAGCGCTTGCAGTTTGGTCATATCGGATGAACAGAGTAACAGGCGGGAAATAGTCGTTTCGCTGGATGGCATATATCTGTCGGGGTTGTGGTTTGTGCAATGCCCTGAAATAGCGGCGGCAGCCGGGAATTGTTGAGGCGCACAGGCATTTGCCACGGTGTTGTTGTGAGCCGGTTTAACCCGTTGTGTTACGGTGGTTTTCCGGGGTGCATCATGCAATTGGCCGGCTACTTGCGTACCATATCGCGTCTTTGCAGGGGGCTGCCCGACGCGCCGGTATTGGAGGAGCAATGCGACCATCCCAGTTGTTTACAGTGCTTGAGACGGAGTTCCGGAGCGTGCAGTTACGCCAGCACACACCGGTGATGCTGTGGGGGCCGCCCGGGGTCGGCAAGTCGCAGATCGTGGCCCAGGTCGCTGAGCGGCACCAGGTGCCGGTGATCGATATACGCCTCTCGCAAATGGAACCCACTGATTTGCGGGGTATTCCGTTTCGCGTCGGCGAGCAGGTCGAATGGGCGGTGCCGGCCATGCTGCCGAATGCCGGGCGGCACGGGCCCAACGGCATTCTGTTCCTGGACGAAATTACGTCCGTTCCCCCCAGTGTCTCGGCGGCGGCCTACCAGTTGATCCTGGACCGCAGGCTGGGCGCCTACGAGGTGCCGGCGGGCTGGGCGATCTTTGCCGCCGGGAACCGGCAGGGCGACCGGGGCGTGACCTACAGCATGCCGGCGCCGCTGGCGAACCGGTTCTCGCACTACGAGCTGGACGTCAACCTGGACGACTGGGTTGCCTGGGCTTATGCCAGCGGTATCGACGAGCGCCTGATCGCCTTTCTGCGTTTCCGGCCCGAGCTGTTGTTCGAGTTTGACCCGGCACACAACCCGGTGGCTTTCCCGTCACCGCGCTCCTGGGAATTTGCTCACCGTGCCTTGCAGAAGTTTGCCGGCAGCGCGCGCATCCTGGTGGAGGCCCTGCAGGCCTGTGTCGGTCCGGCGGCCGGGATCGAGTTGCACGCCTTTGTCGATAACCTCGATAAACTGCCTGATATCGATGCCATCACTCGCGGTGAACCGGTTCCGGTCCCGAAAGAGACCGACCTGCAGTATGCTGTCGCCACGGCGCTGGTCGCGCGTGCTATCCGCGTGCGTGACAGCGGCGATGCACAAACCGTGCACGGCCATATTATCGATTATGCGGGTGCTTTTCCGCAGCGCGAGATGGGCGTCATGCTGATTTCGGACATGCACCGGGCGATTGGCCAGGACCTCTTCCAGGTACCGCAGTTTTCAAAGTGGGCGAAAGCGGTCGCGGACGTTATGTTGTTCGATATGTAGCCTGATTCGCCCGACCATGGCAGACGATATCGAAACCAAACTCAGCGCGGCGCGTACCCGTCTGATCCTGGACAGGCCTTTTCTGGGCGCGCTGGTGTTGCGCCTGCCCATGCACGCGACCGGACCGGAACGCTGCAAGACCATCGGTACCGATGTCCGCGCGTTGTACTACAACCCCGAATACATAAGCGGGCTGTCCCTCGACCAGACCCAGTATGTGCTGGCGCATGAAGCGCTGCACTGTGCGCTGTCGCATTTCGTGCGCCGCCAGCACCGTGTCAGGCAGCGCTGGGATATCGCCTGTGATCTTGCGATCAATCCGCTGCTGATCAGGGAAGGACTCAAGCCGCCGCCCGGTGTGCTGCTGAACAGCGGCTTCGAGGGCATGATGGCCGAGGAGATCTATCCCTATATCGACGAGAACGCGGAGGAAGAGCCCCACGACGAGCACTTCTATGACCAGGAAGACGGGTCGCAGGGATCCTCCGGCGGGCAATCGCTGGATGGTGACGACAGGAATCGTGGTGGCTCCGGTGACAGTGAGTCCGAGCCGGGAGCGAGCGCTCAGGCGCCGCGGCCGCTGAGCGAAACCGAGCAGGAGCAGCTGGCCGTACAGTGGCGGCAGCGGCTGGCAGGCGCCGCCCAGCAGGCATTGCAGGCCGGCAAGCTGGGCGCCACCATGGCGCGACTGGTCGAGCACCTGTTGCAGCCACAATTGCCCTGGCGCATGTTGCTGGCCCGTTATATGACCGCGGCCGCGCGTGATGACTACAGCTATCAGCGACCCTCGCGGCGGGAAGGTGACGCCATACTGCCCGCGCTGAAAAGCGCACAGATCGAGGTGGTTGTGATACTCGATACCAGTGGTTCCATCAACGATACCGAGATGCGGGAATTCGTCTCGGAAATCGACGCCATCAAGGGCCAGATGCGGGCCCGGCTCACGTTGCATGCCTGTGACGCGGAACTGTGCAGGAATGGCCCCTGGTGTTTCGAGCCCTGGGAGGCGTTCAGCCTGCCGGCAAATCTCCACGGGCGGGGGGGCACGCGCTTTACACCGGCATTCGAATGGCTGGAGCGCGTCGACCGGAAGCCGGACCTGGTGGTCTATTTCACCGATGCCGAAGGCGAGTTTCCCGCAACCGAGCCCGGTTTTCCGGTGCTCTGGCTGGTCAAGGGGCGTGGCAAGGTGCCCTGGGGTCAGCGTATCCAGTTGAATCAGTAGAACTCTGCTCCTGCAGCCCGAATCGGGCTGTCCGCACCTCAAGAATCCCCCGGTTTCTGCCGCTAGACAGATGCTGTGAACGGTAATCCGTCCACGCTGCTGAACGGATTCGGAATTACTGCACGGA
>JBHHXO010000047.1:0-16936 GCA_046757125.1 Thiogranum sp. | reverse complement strand
ACTGACCGATATCCTGCTGACCATCGACCAGTACAACCTGTACGGCAAGGTCGCCTACCCAAAATCACACCGGCCGGACGATGTCCCGGTCCTCTACCGGCTGGCTGCGGTTTCGAAAGGGGTATTCATCAACCCGGCACTGACCGAACCTTTCGGCCTGACGCTTATCGAGGCAGCGGCAAGCGGGCTGCCCATCGTGGCCACCGAGGACGGCGGACCACGCGACATCACCGCCAACTGCCACAACGGTTACCTGATCGACCCGCTGGACAAACAGGACATCACCAAAACGCTGCTAAAAGTACTCAGCGACGCCAATGCCTGGCGGGAACTCGCACAACGCGGCCTGAAGGGTGTGAAGCGGCATTACTCGTGGCAGGCACACACACAGGCCTATGTTTCCGCCCTGCACACACTGCTGGCTGTGACCAGGACCACACCCCCTGCTACGCTGCGACGACGCCCCGGCCTGTACCACGACCGGGCCATCTTTACCGACCTGGACCAGAGCCTGCTCGGCGACGCCGGGCCGCTGGCAGATTTTCTGGATTTAATGAAGGTATACCGGAAGTGCACGACTTTCGGCATCGCAACCGGCCGACGCCTGGATTCGGCATTGCGCATCATGAAACGCTACGGCATCCCGCAGCCCGATATCCTGATTACCAGCCTGGGCACCGAGATCTGCTATGCACCCCGCCTGACACGCGACAGCGCCTGGGCCGAACATATCGACCACCTGTGGAAACCCAGGGCGATCATCCGCGCGCTGACCGATCTGCCGGGCATCCAGTTGCAGCCCAAGATGGAACGCAGTCGTTTCAAGATCAGTTATTACATCGACCCGGAACAGGCGCCCGGCCTGGACGAGATCAACAGCCTGCTGCACCAGCAGGAACTCACGGCCAATACCTTTATGTCTTTCGGCCAGTTCCTGGATATCGTACCGGTGCGCGCATCCAAGGGCTTCGCGCTGCGCTGGTACGCCGACCAGTGGGGTATCCCGCTGGAGAATATCCTGGTTGCCGGTGGCTCCGGTGCCGACGAAGACATGATGCGCGGCAACACCATGGCCGTCGTCGTCGCCAACCGCCACCACGAGGAACTCTCGGGGCTGGAGGATTTCGAGAACATCTACTTCGCCAGGGAACCCTTTGCATCCGGCATACTCGAAGCCGTCGAACACTATAATTTTCTTGGCAACTGTGAACTGCCCTCGACATGAGCGTGCAACTGCTGCTGTGCACAGACCTCGACCGCACGCTGCTGCCGAACGGGCCGCAACCCGAGTCGGAACAGGCGCGCAGGATTTTTTCCGCACTTGCCGCCCGGCCGGAGGTGACGCTGGCGTACGTGACCGGGCGTGACCGGCAGCTGGTAAAAAAAGCCATAGCTGAATATTGTCTGCCGACACCCGACTTCATCATCGGCGATGTCGGAACCACTATCTACGAGGTCCGGGCGGAAGACTGGCATCCCTGGTCTGACTGGCAACAGGAAATTGCGCCGGACTGGGCCGGACTGGAGCACAGTGATATCAGTGACCTGTTAGGCAATATGGATGACCTGCAGACGCAGGAAGCAGCAAAACAAAACCGACACAAGGTCAGCTTCTACGTGCCGCTGGACGCCGATACCGAAGTACTGTCGCGCAACATCGGCCGGCGCCTGGATAGCAGCGGCATCAGGGCCAGTCTGGTGTGGAGTATAGACGAACCACACGCCACCGGCTTGCTGGATATACTGCCGGCCAGCGCCAGCAAACAACACGCCATATCTTTCCTGATGCAGCGCAGGAATTTCACGCTCGCCGACACCGTGTTTGCCGGTGACAGCGGCAACGACCTGCCGGTGCTGGCCAGCGGGATACCCGCCGTGCTGGTCGCCAACGCCAGTGCCGACGTGCGCGGCACGGCATTGCAGCTGGCCACGGCACAGGGGCATGCAAATGCCCTGTACATCGCGCAGGGTGGCTTCATGGGCATGAACGGCAACTACTCGGCCGGCGTGCTGGAGGGTGTCGTGCATTTCCGACCGGAAGTCCGTAACTGGCTGCCGGAAAATACTGCTACGGTGGATACAAATGATTGCTGACGAACGACCGGTTATATTTGGCGAGGTTCTGTTTGACTGTTTCCCGGACGGCCAGGCCGTACTCGGCGGCGCACCCTTCAACGTCGCCTGGCACCTGCAGGCTTTCGGGAAGTCACCGTTATTCATCTCCAGGGTCGGTGACGACGCGCTCGGCGAGCGTGTCAGGGAGGCCATGCGCGAACACGGCATGGACAGCAGCGGCCTGCAACCGGACCCGCTGCACCCGACCGGCAAGGTGACCATCACCCTGACCGAAAACAGCCACAGCTTCGACATCGCCCCGGACCAGGCCTGGGACTACATCGACCGGGTCGCTCTGCCCCCCGTGCCGGAAAACGCCCTGTTCTACCACGGCAGCCTGGCTGCCAGGAGTCCGGTTTCCGCACAGGCACTGGGCTTCCTGCGCGGTCGCAACAGCACCCGGCGCATGGTCGACGTCAACCTGCGTGCGCCCTGGTGGCAACGGCAGCAGGCGCTGGACCTGATCGACGGCGCATGGCTGGCCAAACTCAATGACGAGGAACTGCTGCAACTGGTTCCGGATGCAGCAGACGATACGAACCGTATGCAACACCTGATAGCGCATGCCGGCCTGCAGCTGCTGCTGGTCACCCGCGGCGCGGCCGGTGCGGAGTTACTGACTGCAGACGGCGCCGGTTTTCATGTCAGCCCTGAACCGGTGACCCGTGTGGTTGATACAGTCGGCGCCGGCGACGCGCTGACCAGTGTGCTCATCCTGGCCCTGTTGCAGGACTGGCCGTACCAGCAGGCGCTGGAACGCGCCCAGAGCTTTGCCTCCGCCATTGTCGGCCGGCGCGGTGCGATCGTCGAAAGCGCGGATTTCTACCAGCCGTTTATCGAAGAGTGGGGGCTGTCATGACTTTGAAACAGGATTTTCTGGAAGCGCTGCAACACTACTTCCGGGAAGAGCGCAACAACGCCCACCTCGTTCTCCACCAGCTGGATGATCTCGGCAAACCCCTGCTGATACGCGACGAAGTACAGGACGCCTTTGCCCGCCTGTGCGAATCAGACACCAATGACTGTCTCTCCGGCACGCCGATAGAACGCATGCTGCAGGCTACGCAGGAAGCGGTCGTCGATGCCGACTGGTTCTACTTCGCCCTGCGTGTCAGGGTCGGGCGCTGGGGTTACCTGCGCCTGAACAGCAACATGATGTCGGTCGAGGAAATCGCAGTCAGCGAATTCCTGTATACCAAGGAACGCCTCGTCGACGGCCGCCAGGACGATAGCGGGCAGATGCTGGAAATCGATCTGGAACCGGTCCTGCGCGGCTTCCCGAAAATGCACGAGACCCGCTCGATCGGGCGCGGCGTGGAATTTCTCAACCGGCGCCTTTCCAGCCAGCTGTTTGCCGACAGCAGCAAGGGCAATCGTTTATTGCTCGATTTCCTGCGCGTGCACCGCCACCGGCAACAGACACTGATGCTCAACGAAGCGGTCGACGATGTCGCCACCCTGCGCGCTGCGTTGCGGCAGGCGGATGACTTGCTGCAGTCAGCAACAGCCGAAACGCCATGGGACGAGCTGGCGCCGGGTCTGCGCGCCCTGGGCTTTGAACCCGGCTGGGGCAAGGATGCCGCACGCATCCGCGCCTATATGAGGCTGTTGCTGGATATCCTCGAGGCGCCGTCACCCTCCAGCCTGGAACAGTTCCTGCAGAACATCCCGATGATTTTTTCCATTGCGATCCTGTCGCCACACGGCTGGTTCGGGCAGAGCGATGTACTGGGTCGCCCCGACACCGGCGGCCAGGTGGTGTATATCCTGGACCAGGTGCGCGCACTGGAACACGCCATGCGCAACAGCCTGCTGGAACAGGGTCTGGATATCGACCCGCAGATCCTGATCGTGACCCGCCTGATACCGGAAGCGGAGGGCACCACCTGCGACCAGCGCACTGAACCCGTGGCGGGCACGCGTAATGCGCGCATACTGCGCGTGCCCTTTCTGGATAGCGCCGGCCAGGTGGTGGCACAGTGGATATCGCGTTTTGAAATCTGGCCTTACCTGGAACGCTTCAGCCACGACGTCGAGCGCGAGTTACTGGCAGAACTGGGCGGGCGCCCCGACTTTATAATCGGCAACTATTCCGACGGCAACCTGGTGGCATCGCTGCTGTCACAACGCCTTGGCGTGACACAGTGCAACATCGCGCACGCCCTGGAAAAGACCAAGTACCTGTATTCCGACCTGTACTGGCGTGACAACGAGGAACACTACCATTTCTCCTGCCAGTTCACCGCCGACCTGATCGCCATGAATACGGCCGATTTCATTATTACCTCGACCTACCAGGAAATCGCGGGCACCACTGAGACTGTCGGACAGTATGAAGCGCACGGCGCCTACACCCTGCCCGGACTGTATCGCGTGGTGCACGGCATCGACGTGTTCGACCCCAAGTTCAATATTGTCTCGCCCGGCGCAGACGAGGATATCTATTTCCCGTACACGGATTCCGACCGGCGCCTCAGGCACTACGACGAGGAGATCCGCGAACTGTTGTTCGGTGCCGACGGCGGCGACAAGCGCGGGGTCCTGATCGATGTCGACAAACCGCTGTTGTTCACCATGGCGCGCATGGACAAGATCAAGAACATTACCGGCCTGGTAGAATGGTACGCGAACAGCCCGGCGCTGCGTGAGGAGGCGAACCTGGTGGTGGTGGCCGGCCACGTAGACCCCTCCCTGTCGAGCAACGAGGAAGAGTACCAGCAGATCCGCTACATGCACCGGCTGATGGACGAACACAACCTGGAGGGCCAGGTGCGCTGGCTGGGCATGTACCTGGACAAGGCCTTTGCCGGGGAACTGTACCGCCATATCGCCGATTCACACGGCGCTTTCGTACAGCCCGCGCTGTTCGAAGCCTTTGGCCTGACCGTGATCGAAGCCATGTGTACCGGCCTGCCCACCTTCGCCACCCGTTTCGGCGGACCGCTGGAAATCATCGAGGACAATATTTCCGGTTTCCATATCAATCCCAGCCAGGGCGCCCGGGCGGCACAACGCATGGCGAACTTCTTTGCACGCTGCCGGGACAACCCGGCCGAATGGCAACGCATCTCGACCGGCTCACTGGCGCGGGTCAGCGCACGTTACACCTGGAAGGGCTATGCCGAACGCCTCATGACCCTGTCGCGCGTGTACGGTTTCTGGCGCTACGTAACCGACCTGGAACGCGACGAGCTGCGGCGTTACCTGGAAATGTTCTACAGCCTGCAGTACCGGCCGCTGGCCCGGGCCATGCTGGACTAACCCATAACCCAAAAGGGGACGGAGGGATTAATTTATAATCCCTCCGTCCCCTTTACCGTCTCGCGTTTGCGGCCGGTGGTCAACGCCGCCGCCACTACCGTGTTCGGCATGGCGCCGCTGCTGCAGGACGTATTCTGGGTATCGCTGGCCGTGGCTATCATGTTCAGGCTGGCTTTCGGTACTATACTGACAATGGTGCTGGTACCGGTTACTGTACGCGCTGTTCTACAAGGTACCTGCTGAGGAAACTCCCTGAACGCACCGGCCATGCCGTGCCACAAGAACTTATGATTGCGTCCGGGGTCAACTGGATATTCGCGGTCATGACTGGCAAAAGTCACGTACGCATTGGCAACCATGAGGCAATCCTGATGAAATACACTCTTGTTTTACTCGCTCTGCTGGTCGAAATCGGTCTCGCCGGATGCGCATCGAGCCTGTCCGGTGACACCTACAGCCGCTCCGAGGCACGCACCGTGCAACAGGTTGAATACGGCGTTATCGAACAACTGCGGCCCGTGAATATCGAAGGCACCAAAACAGCGGTCGGCAAGGGCGCGGGCGCCCTGGCAGGCGGTTTTGCCGGCAGCAGCATCGGTGACGGCACCACCAGCAAGGTGATGGCCGTCATTGGCGCGGTAGCGGGAGGTATTGCAGGCGCGGCCGTCGAAGAGGGTGTAACACGCACCCACGGCGTGGAAATCACCGTGAAAATGAATAACGGCCGGACCGTCGCCATCGTTCAGGCGCTGTCCCCCAATGAAAGGTTCGCCGTCGGTGAGCGGGTGCGCATTATCCGCAGTGGCCGAAATGCCCGCGTCGCCCGTTAATACGCGGGCAGCCCTAGAAAGAGGCATCAAATCCGAACAGGATATAATCTTCCTTGGTCAGGTGCCCCGTGTAATAGGTCCCCTCGCGCGAATCTTTGCCGAGAAAGTCGACGTTGACCTCGGCAATGGCCTTGACATTGCGCATGAAGTAGTACGACGCAGTCAGTGACAGGCTGTTGACATCGATTCCTTCATAAACCGTATCGGTATCGCTCAGGTCATCGGCATCCGCATAGTTATAGAGGCCTGAAAACGTCCAGTAGTCGCTGGCGACATAGTCGACTCCCGGGAATCCGCCCCACCAGTTGTAATCCTTGTCCCTGTCCGGGAAACCGTCCCAGGAATTCCACAGGAACTGTGCATACAGGCAGGTCTTTCCCTGCACGTCACCGGAGAGGTCCACGCCCACGATGCGCTGGTCAGTGTCCCTGCTGCCGCTGTCCTGGCCGGCGGGACCGGTGGCATTGACCTGCTCGCCCGCGAGCCCGAACAGTCCGATCGATACCGGCCCTGCATCTGCGCCGGTACTAACAAAAAACAGGCGCCGGCGAGCGGCGGATTTTCAGCAGGGTTTAACGCGGATATGACCTGAATCCGGCCGGCCGGAACAGACTAACGTCCAGTCGTTTGCAGCTGTCGGCTCTTACACCAGACCACGCTGGAAGAAGCCGATGATGACCAGGACCAGCAATACCAGGCCGGTGCCGAGCAGGGTGAAACCAAGCACGTAGGAGACGGTCTTTACGCGTTTCGATGGCGGGGGAACGATACGTTTCTCCAGTTCGCCGCTGGCCTTCAGGCGTTCGTACTCTTCCGGGCGTTCTTCCCTGAACTCTTCCAGGTCCCAGCTGCCGATGAACATCACCGTGTCCAGCGGGAATTTGCTGGGACGGAAATGGTTGTTGAAGAAGTGCACGACAAACAGCGTCATCACCGCGAGAAAAGCCTCGAGACCGTGCGCCATGGTCGACAGGTTGAACACCCAGCCCGGCAGAAAACGGCTGAAGAACGGCGAGAACCACAGGATCAGGCCGGACAGGCCGATGATCAGGGCGCCCCAGTAGACCGCCCAGTAGTCGAACTTCTCCCAGTAGGCCCAGCGGTCGAAGCGCGGTGCCTCGCTCTTGCCGAAGAACCACCCGAACTGGGCTTTCATATCCTCCCAGTCTTTCCTGCGTGGCAGCAGCGAATCGGGACCGAACCAGTCGAAGTTCCGGTCCTTTAGCAACCGGCGCAGCACGACAAAGGCGTGGCCGAATACCGCGAACAGGAATACCACCGCCGCGCTGCGATGCACATAACCGAAACCGTGCGGCCCGCCAAACAGGTCGATGACAAACATCGCCCAGGCGGTATCCGGGAACATGACCACCATGCCGGTCAGTACCAGGGTCATTACTGACAGCGCCAGCGCCCAGTGGTTCAGGCGCCACTGCCAGGAGAAGCGGCGGAAGTGCTTGCCGCTGTCGTGTTTGACTCGTCTGGCGCGTACACGAAAGCGCTTGCCATCCACGGTGACGGTTTCGTAGGGACGGGATTTTATTTCACGCCAGAACCACAGCATGGAGTGGCTGTAGAAGAAGATCAGCGTCAGGATAATGATGCCGACCATCAGGCGGCCCAGCCACCACAGCTCCGGGTTACGTTCGAAGTCGCCGATATCCGCATGGGTGCGGAAATGGGTGAAGTCCGGGCCGGCATCCTCGTGGCAGCTGCGGCAGGTTTCCAGGATGTTGCTTTCTGAAACCAGCGACGCCGGGCTGTCGACCTTGTGGGTGTTGTGCGGCGCGTGGCAGTCCTTGCACTGGGCTACCTCGGTATCGCCGAGCCAGGCAAGCTGACCGTGGGTGGTAGCCTTGTAGCTGCGCACCTGCTGGCTGTGACAGCTGCCGCATTCCTCGGTAATCACGCGGTGCGCTTTCAGCGCGCCTGCTGCGGCGATCTCGTGTGCCGAGTGACAGTCGGTACAGGTCGCGCTGTCGCCTTTCCAGGGGGTTTTCAGGCTGGCGCCGTGGATGGAGACGCGGTACTCGGCGAGTTCCTGCGCGTGACAGCTGCCGCAGGTTTGCGGCGCGTTCAGCTTGTATGTTGCAGAGCGCGGATCGTCCGAGCGATAGACATAGTGCGCGGTATGGCAATCGGCACAGTGGGCATTGTCCTTCTCGTCTTTCTGTTGCGCATGCACGGAATGCGTGTAACGCCGGGTCTGGATGACGATAGGCATGCTGTCATCGCTCAGCCATGCGGTACGTTCCGGGGCGCCGCCCCTGCCCTGCTCGATATGACAGCTTACGCAATCGACCGTGCGCAGATCCTTTTCATGCGGCAGTTGTTGGATATCCGCGTGACAGTCCAGGCAACTGTAGCGGCTGTGCACGCTGGTGTGCAGTGCGTCCGCGTTGATATCCAGGCTGCGATACGGCGGTGCGCCATCCTTGCCGAACGGCACGGCAAAACCTTTCTGGCCGTGGCAGTCCAGGCAGTCTGCCTCCGTGATCCGGTTCTTCTCCAGCCGCTTTTCACCGGGCAGCAGCTTTTCCGCGGCATCGTTCTCAGCCGCTTGCTGCAGAGAGGTGGTAGCCGGGCCGCCGCCGGCGGCACTGGCAAATCCGGCCAGTCCCGCCAGCAGCATACCGGCGGCAAGGCGGTACAACAGCGGTTTCATAACTTCTGGGTGAATTCCGGGTACGCTTCCAGGCCGATTTCGGCAATGTCCGCACCTTCGTACTCGTCCAGTTCCGAAAGACGAATGCCCATGGTCTTTTTCAGGGCCAGCCAGGTCACGTAGCTGCTGCCGAAGACCCAGGCGATGATCAGCAGGATGCCTTCCAGCTGGGCCATGAAGCCGGCCTCCGGGTTGGACAGCACCACGGCGAGCAGGCCCCAGATGCCGGCAACGCCGTGCACTGAAATTGCGCCGACCGGGTCGTCGATGTGCGCCACCCGATCCATCAGGATAATGGAGACGACAACCAGCAGCCCGGCAAAGATGCCGATAAAGGTAGCGAGTCCCGGTGTCGGCGCCAGCGGCTCGGCAGTAATCGCGACCAGCCCGGCGAGAATGCCGTTCAGCCCCATGGTCAGGTCGGTCTTGCCGAACCAAAGGCGCGACAGGATCAGCGCCGCGACGCAACCGCCGGCGGCGGCCATGTTGGTATTGACGAAAATCAGCGAGACGGCATTGGATGCCTCGACCGAGGTGATAGTCAACTGCGAGCCACCGTTGAAACCGAACCAGCCCAGCCACAGGATCAGGGTACCGAGGGTGGCGAAGGTCATGTTGGAGCCGGGTATCGCCATCGGCTGCAATCCACCGCCGGGTTTTTTGACGTATTTTCCCTTGCGCGGACCGAGTAACAGCACGCCGGCAAGCGCCGCGGTGGCGCCGGCCAGGTGCACTACACCGCTGCCGGCGAAGTCCAGGAAACCGGCCTGATCGAGCACGCCGCCACCCCATTTCCAGTAACCTTCCACCGGGTAGATCACAGCGCTCATCACCACGCTGAACAGCAGGAAGGCCCACAACTTCATGCGCTCGGCAACACTGCCCGATATGATCGACATGGCCGTGGCGACAAACACCACCTGGAAAAAGAAGTCCGCAAGGTTCGAATGCCCCAGCTCACCGCCCGATTCGACAACCTGGGCAAGACTGTTGTCCAGGCCCAGGAAAAAGCTCAGCGAAGGTACCCAGGCGCTGTCACTGCTGCCGTACATGATGTTGTAACCGACGAACATGTACATGATGCAGGCAATTGAATACAGCGCGATGTTCTTGGTGAGTATTTCGGCGACACTCTTGGTGCGCACCATGCCGGACTCCAGCATGGCAAAGCCGGCGGCCATCCACATGACCAGCGCACCGGACATCAGCAGGAAAAAGGTATCCTGCGAGTAGATCAGTTCAATCAGTTTGGTTTCCATGACGGGCTCGATTTTCCGGTTGTGACAAACCGGGCACCGCGCGCGGCGGCGCCCGGCGTGCCGTTTCAGCGCTGGATGGCGGCTTCCGTTTCGGCCTTCAGCCGGGACTTCATCAGGTTAAAGCCGTGGTTGTCGTCATCGGTCGGGCGCCAGGCCTTCGGCGGCTTGCCGCCCTCGAACCAGCGATGCATCGGTGAAGCGAGCACCTCTTTCAGCAGCGCGTCCATTTTCTCCGCACCGGCCGTGTTGCCGTGCTCGCGGGCGTCTTTGATGGCTTCCCGGATCTCCGGCACCATCTCCATATAGAATCGATGCGCGACCTCGAAGACGCCTTCCCAGTGCACATAGTCGGGGGCGAACATCGCTGCGCCATGACGCGCACGGCGACCCTCGTGATGCCACAGGTAGAAATAATCCCACTCGATAGCCTCGTTGAACTTGACCTTGTCACGCAGGCCGTTTGCGAGCATCGCTGCATGCAGCTTTTTCGCCGGGATCTGGAACTTGTCATTGAACATTTCGACGAAGTTATCCAGCTGTTCGAAATGCGCATCGACGATATTGTTGCCGTGGCAGGAACGGCATACCGCTTTCATGTCCTTGCGCCGTTCCAGCCAGGGCTTGACCTGCTTGCCCTTGCTGAGGGAACTGGCATCGACGCGCACGGACACCGGTGCGCGCAGGTTCCAGGCAATGCGGTCGCCGATATCATGGGTGATGGGCAGATCCCTGGTGCGCGACATGTGGCAGGTGGCACAGGTCGGCGCCGCGCTGTAATCCTCGCCCACGATCCACTTGCTGGACTCCAGGTTCATCTTGTCCTTGTGGGCGCGGAAAGCGATGCCGTGCGCGGACTCCTCGTAGATCTCTTTCTGCGGGTGGTCCGGACCAAGGTGGCAACGACCGCAGGCATTCGGTTCACGCGCCTGGGCGGCGGAGAAATTGTGGCGCAGGTGACAGGCGCTACAGGCGCCCCTGGAGCCATCCGGGTTGATACGGCCGATGCCGGTGTTCGGCCAGCTGGATTTGTCCAGCGTGCCGTCGGAGTTCACGCGCACGATGGAGCCGTGGCAGGCACCGCAACCCATGGCGGTGATCGGCGAAGTACCGGACAGGGTCGGCGCACCCTCGACGACCTCGGCGAGCACGTTGTCCAGCGAGCCGAGAATATCCCCGGCGGTGGCATGGTGGCTGCGGTCGAATTCGGCGACTTCCTTTTCATGACACTCTCCGCAATCCTGCGGCGAAACGATCACAGAGATGACAAAGTCCTTGTGCATGATGGCGTCCTTGTCGCTCTTGTCCGCCTGGTGACATTCGTAGCAACCGACGTTGGCGGCGAAGTGCTTCGAGTGTCCCCACTGGTCATAGATGCCGGGTGTTTTTTCCCGGTGACAGGACATGCAGGTGGCGCTCTCGCGACTCAGGTTATCGAAACCGGTGAGGATCTTTACCTGCTCTGCGCCGCTCATCGCGGTGCCGGCATCCCGGATAACCGGCGCGGGCACGGGGGCAACCGGGTTTTGCGGCTGGGCAGGAGGCGCCTGGTCGGGCCACCACCAGCCACCTGTTGCGGCAAAGGTGGTGGATAAAAAAAACAGGGACAGAACACCCGGAAGCAAGGCCGACCTCATCATCAAACACTCCAGTAGTTTTACACAGTCCTGTACATGCCACGGGATACCACGCTTGTACGCCGGATCCGCAAAGAGACAGGGGCCTGTACAGGAATATCGGGCGAGCCGGCCCGGTCCGGGCTTACAGGGGAGCAAACATTATGCCAGCCGGTTTTTTTCGACGACCGGCCGTGCCTGTCGATGACCGGCGGGCACGCATCGAACACCGTCATGAGGCGGCATTAATTTATTGAGGTTACAGGACTATCGCCGGCGTGCCCGGGCCTGGCGGGTCAAATTCTGCCCTATAGAACAAGCGCCGCTCAACGGCCGCCAGACAGCGGCGCGCGCCCTGTCGCAGCCCGGCATTCGGGCAAAGTTGGTGCAAGCAGGCGGGAGCGCGTCCCAAATGAGTGCGCGCGGAGTTTCAGACCGGTCTACTGATTCAACTCGGCCTGCATGGCTTCCAGTTGCTCGCATACCTCCAGCCAGTCGGCCTCCATGGCTTCACAACGGCTGTCCACATCCGCCTTTTCACGCAACGTCGTTTTCAGCCGCGCCTTGTTTGCTTCACTGTAGATTTCGGGCCCGGCCAGTTCCTGCTCCAGCTCGCGTTGCCGGGCATGCAGGCGATCGAGTTCATTTTCAGCCTCGGTTACTTTCTTGCGCAGCGGCTGCAACCTTTTTCGTTGCTCGGCCTGCAAGCGCCTGGTTTCCTTCCTGGAAGCCGTGCCCTGGCTGGAATTACCCTCCCCCGCCGGGTCCTTCCCGCGCCGGCCCTGTTCCATCAACCATTGCGGGTACTCGTCGAAACCGAGCGGGAAATCATCCACCTTGCCATCGTGCACCAGCACCAGCCGGTCGCTGGTGATGCGCAGCAGGTGGCGATCGTGGGACACCAGCACCACGGCGCCGCTATAGTCCTGCAGGGCCAGCGCCAGCGCCTGGCGCATGTCCAGGTCGAGGTGATTGGTCGGCTCGTCCAGCAGCAACAGGTTGGGACGCTGGTACACCAGCAGTGCGAGTACCAGCCGCGCTTTCTCGCCACCCGAAAACGGGCCGACCGGCATCGATGCCTGTTCACTGGAAAAACCGAAGCCGCCGAGGTAATCGCGCAGCGCCTGTTCACGCGCCTGCGGGTCGAGCTGCTGCAGGTGTTCCAGTGCTGTGCGCCCTGCCTGCAATTGCTCCAGCTGGTGCTGGGCAAAATAGCCCGTTGCCAGGTCTTTCGCACGTGCACATTCACCCTGCCGCGGTGATAGTGTTCCCGCCAGCAGCTTGATGAGCGTGGACTTGCCCGCACCGTTGGGACCGAGCAGGCCGATGCGATCACCGGGTGACAGCACCAGCCTGACCCCGCTGAGTATGCTGTTATCGCCATAGCCGACAGCAACCCCCTCCAGTTTCAGCAGGGGATCCGGCATCTTGTCCGCCGCACGAAAACCGAAGTGAAACGGCGAGTCCACGTGCGCGGGCGCAATCAGTTCCATGCGCTCCAGCGCCTTCAAGCGACTCTGCGCCTGGCGCGCCCTGGTCGCCTTGGCCCGGAAGCGATCCACGTAGGAACGGATATGGGCGATCTCGCGCTGCTGCTTGCGATACTCGGCCTGCTGACCGGCGAGAAACTCGGCGCGTACCCGCTCGAAGGCGGAATAGTTGCCGCTGTACAACTTGATACCCCGGTGCTCCATGTGTGCGATGTGATCGCATACGTTATCCAGGAAATCGCGGTCGTGTGAAATCAGCAACAGGGTGCCGCGGTAGGCACGCATCCAGCCTTCCAGCCAGATGACGGCATCCAGGTCGAGATGGTTGGTGGGTTCATCCAGCAGCAGCAGGTCGGAACGGCACATCAGGGCCCGACCCAGGTTGAGGCGCATGCGCCAGCCTCCGGAAAAATCCCGCACCGGCCTGCCTTCATCGGCACGGCTGAAACCCAGGCCGTACAGCAGCTGCCCCGCGCGGCTGCGCGCCGTGTAACCGTCAATGCTCTCGAAGCGGCCGTGCAACGCAGCCAGTCGCGCGCCCTCGTCGCGCGCCTCGGCCAGCGCCAGCTCGGCCTCGACGGCACGCAGTTCGGCGTCGCCGTCCAGCACGTACTCGATCGCGGCCCGCTCGTCGGCGGGCGTCTCCTGCGCCACGTGGGCAATCACCCAGTCCGCGGGACGGTGGAAGTCGCCTGCATCGGCGTGCAGTTCATCGAGCAGCAGCGCAAACAGGCTCGACTTGCCGCAACCGTTGGCCCCCGTGATCCCGACCTTCTGACCGGGATGGATCTGCAGGCTGGCGTGTTCGAAAAGCAGGCGGGTCCCACGCCGCAGCGAAAGGTCGTTGAATCTCAACATGCTGCGATTGTAACCCGTTGCCCGCTACGGGCGTTACAACTGGAGAATAACGGCGTGGCGGGATAAACTAGGCGCGCTTGCCCGGCCGCCACCGCAGGATAAAAATCATTGGACCCGTATACCCCCCCCGCAGACACCGGACTGGAACTCCTGTACCGGGACGACGCGCTGCTGGTGCTGAACAAACCCTCCGGCCTGCTGTCGGTCCCGGGGCGCGGTGCATCCAGACAGGACTGTATGGCAACGCGCGTGCAGGCCGGGTATCCCGGCGCGCTCACCGTGCACCGCCTGGACATGGAAACATCCGGTCTCATGGTTATGGCACTGGACAAACCGGTGCAGCGCAAACTCAGCCTGCTGTTTCAGGATCGCGTGGTGCAGAAACGCTATATCGCGGTTGTCGATGGCTGCATGCAGTCATCCCGTGGCGAGATCGACCTGCCACTGGTTGCCGACTGGCCCAACCGGCCGCGGCAAAAGGTCGACCGGGTGAACGGCAAGCCTTCCACAACCCGCTTCAGGGTTGTCGGACGCGACCGGGACAACAACTCGACGCGCGTCGAACTCAGGCCGGTGACCGGCCGCACGCACCAGCTGCGCGTCCACCTGCGCGCGCTGGGACACGGCATACTCGGTGACCGGCTCTACGCAGACGGAAACGCCGCTACGCGCAGCGACCGGCTTATGTTGCACGCGGACTCACTGGCTTTCCCGCACCCGCATACCCGTGAACCCATGAAGTTTGAATGTACTGCACCTTTCTAGGATGAAACCAGGACCCATGCTACTGGAAAACTACTATTCGGAAGATGATGCGAAAATCACCTTCTCACGCCAGCAGGCCAGCGACTTCGCAAAGAATGTCGCCGGCGACTTCAACCCTATCCACGACCCGGATGCGAAACGTTTCTGCGTACCGGGCGATCTGCTGTTTTCCCTGGTCCTGGCAAAGTGCGGCCTGAGCCGGAAAATGCGCTTTGTGTTCTCCGGCATGGTCAACGACGGGGTAGCGCTGAATTTCCCCGACACGTCTTCCGCCACGCTGGATATCAGCGATGCCAACGGGAAGAAATATCTCAGCCTGGAACGCTCCGGCGAGACGACGCGCGACAGCAGGCTTGTCTGCGATCTCACCAGCAGCTATGTCCGCTTTTCCGGACAGACCTTTCCGCATATCCTCGTCCCGCTGATGGCGGAGCAGCAGGTGATGATCAACCCCGACCGACCGCTGGTTATCTACGAGAGCATGGCCATCGACCTGGACCGGCTGGATTTCACAGGCCCGCAACTCGAATCGACCCGTTCTGTCCTCGAAGTCGACGGCAAGCGTGGCAGTGTGCGCCTGGAATTCTGTCTCAGGGCCGGGAACGAGATAGTCGGCAGGGGAGAAAAGGCCATGGTGATAAGCGGATTGCGCGCCTACGACGCGGACAGGGTACAGGCCATGGTCGACAATTACGCCAGCCGCAAGCAGCGCCTGGCGGGCTAGGCGACGCGGAACAACACCCGGACGTGTACTGGTTTTCGCGCAAAAAGAAAAGCGAGCCGTCCGTTCCGGGCCTTATTCTTCCCGGCGGCGGCGCACGCAACGCCTACCAGGCCGGCGTACTCAAGGCCATCGCCGAAATACTGCCGCAGGATACGGCCAACCCCTTTCCCGTCATCTGCGGAACCTCGTCCGGGGCGCTGAACGCAGCCATTCTGGCCAGCAATGCCACGCATTTTACCGAAGGCGTCACCCGTCTGACCGGTATCTGGGAGAATTTCAGTTGCGACAAGATCTTTCACACAGACACCTGGACAGCACTTAAAAGCGGCCTGCGCTGGGCCGGCGCCTTTGCTACGGCCAGCCCGGGCACCAACTCGCCACAGGCGTTGCTCGATAACAGCCTGCAAAGAAAATTCATAGAGAGTCATATCCGTCTGGCACGCGTGCAGCACGCCATTGACACCGGCGCGCTGCGCGCCCTGGCTGTCACCGCATCCAGCTACAGCAGCGGGCATTCCATCAGCTACTTTCAGGGGATCGACGGTTTGCTGCCGTGGGTACGAACGCGTCGTTTCGGGATTGCTGAAGAAATCAGCATCGATCATCTCATGGCTTCCTCGGCCATCCCGCTGGTATTCCCCGCAGTCTGGCTGAACAACGAGTTCCACGGTGACGGCTCCATGCGCGAAAGCGCTCCGCTTAGTCCGGCACTGCACCTGGGCGCCAACCGTCTGTTGATTATCGGTGTGCGCAACCCGACACCGGATGCCGCACCCCTGGCCGGCGACACGGCGCCTTATCCGAGCATCGGGCAAATCACCGGCTACATGCTGGATACCCTGTTCATGGACAGCCTGGATGCCGACATCGAGCGCATGAACCGCATCAACCATACACTCAGTGAAATCCCGGACAAACGTGTCGAACTGGAAGACACCACGCTACGCCCGATAGAGTTTCTCATGATCTCTCCCAGCAGGGACGTGCGTGAAATTGCCCAGCGCCATGCCGGTGATTTCCCGCGCTCGGTGCGGGTATTGCTCAAGGGACTCGGGGCGCTGACACAGGAAGGCCGGCCACTCATCAGCTACCTGCTGTTTGAATCCGGGTTTTGTCGGGAACTGATGGAGCTGGGCTACCGGGACGGCCCGGCATCACAGGCTGAAATCACCGAACTGCTGCTGAGCGAATAACCCCGTCAATCCCGCTGGAATATCGTCCCCGCCCCGATTAATGCTAAGCTGGAACCTTTCACTGTTCAGCCATTTCCGTCACCATGAGAATATTCATCAGGTATTTTTTCAAACTTGTCCACGCCGTCGTCGGCCCCCTGCTCCTGTTGTGGGACTGGTTGAC
>JBHHXO010000046.1:0-17091 GCA_046757125.1 Thiogranum sp. | reverse complement strand
TTCCCTTTCGCCACGACCCGAATCGGCGCCGTCTTGTATCGCTTGCCGCCATCCTTCAGCCAGATTGTCGGGATGGTCAGTGAGCCGACACGCTTCGGCGTGACGTCGTAGGTGTAGATGTAGGTCACCTTGCGGCTGATACGGCCGTTGATATTGAACGTCTGCTCGGACTGTGAAGGATTCTGCGATCTGAGCCGGATGTCGAAATCCTTGGTCTTGGGCACGATCGGGGCGCTGGCCTGCGATGGATTCTCGAGTTGAACTCGGAGCGTCAAGACCTCGTTCAGCGAGGCTTCTGCGTTATCGATAAAGCAAACCAGGTTGCCTACGCTACAGACCGTGTTTTTCGCACCACGCACATTCCAGCCGCGCGGCGGCGCCCAGCCGGGCAGCCCGGTAAACATGGAAAACTGATCGGTATTCCCCTGCACCATGCGTTTGTAGTCGTGGGCAAATTTCGCCAGCCGCTCCATCATCGGCTCATCCATAAGCCCGTAGCCTTCCACCAGCGCGCCGTCATCACGAAAGTGGCATATCACCAGCACACCATCCAGCGCCAGAAGATTCCTGATTATGGCCACGACTCAGTCATCCAGCGCCGCGTAGGCGGCCTCAAAATCCGCCATGTCGTTGCGCAACACCACGCCACGCTGCCCGTTGCCCACTGCGGACCATTCGAAGCCGACCAGCGTAAAACCCTGCACCGGGTAGAAACCGCCCTGCCCCGTGGTGCTCTCCCAGCCGCGCGCCTGCATGGTGGCGATTGCGATGTTGGCCACGAAAACGTGCGCCAACAGGTCCAGCGTCTCCGGCGTAAGATTCGAGCCTTCCGCTACGCGGTGATCCGTCAACTCACCGCTGTGCGAAAACTCGAACGCGGCCGAGGCGCCATCCAGGCCGATCAAACTGTCCAGACTACTCATACACCCCTCCGCGGGTTCCTATACCATTTCATTTGCGTTCATCAGCCTGTCGCGCATATAGCCGAAGATCCCGTTCAACACACCGGGCTCGTTATGCACGAAACAGAACACGTTGGCCATGACGCACACGGTGAACTGCGGGCCTTTCACGACCCAGCCGTGCGCTGACTCGAACGGGCAGTTGTCGCTGTTGGCACACAGGATATCGGATTGCATGTGGGTACTCATGGTCGTCGCACGACACATGATCGACGCCATACGCGCCATTTCCTCGCTGAGCTGCCCCCTGAAATTGTAGCGATCACCACGGCAGGCATATTCACCGGCGGCGATGACACCCTCCATCGCCGCCAGTTCGGCATAGATACTCATCCAGCTGCTCCTGATTATTCTGTTATTAGGTCTGAGTTTCCCTGTATGCATTTCATAGCACAGGAACCGGTGCTTGTCACCGTTGCGGAGACGCCGGGGCTGCGGGTACATTGCATAACCGTGACAGCCGCACCAGACGCCGACCAGTTACCCGCACCCGCCAGCCTGTGGCGACGCATGGGAGCGCTGTTCTATGATTCACTGCTGCTGCTGGCGCTCTGGTTTCTCGCCACCGCCGTACTGCTGCCGCTCACCGGTGGCGAAGCCATACCGGCCAACAACCCCCTGTTAAGCACCTACCTGCTGTTTATCAGCTTTTTCTTCTACGGCTGGTTCTGGCGGCACGGGGGCCAGACACTCGGCATGCGCGCGTGGAAACTGCAGCTGCGCAACCTGCGGCCGGGACCGGTGACCTGGCTGCAGGTTTTACTGCGCTTTATCGTTGCCCTGCCGGCCGGGTTGCTGGCGGGGCTCGGTTACCTGTGGATACTGGTCGATAAAAAGAAGCTCAGCTGGCATGACCGCTACTCGGAAACCTGTATCGTGCAACTGAGCGAAAACCCGTACCGGCGCAAGCCCTGAAACGCTCAGCCCGCCCTGCGTAACAGCAACAGGCCCGCAATGAACACGACAACAGAGGGGGCGAAGGCGCTCAGCCAGGGCGACGCACCGTATACCAGCCCGGCGTGCGCTGTTATTTCGTTACCCAGTTTGAACACCAGCCCCACTGCGACACCCACCAGAATACGCTGCCCCGTGGTCAGGCAGCCTATCGGCCCCAGCACAAAACTGACCGCCAGAAACAACATGGCCAGCGCAGCCACCGGCATGGCCAAGCGCTGCCAGTAACGCAGCCGGTAGAGGGCGACATCGGTACCGTTTTGCTTCAGGTAATCGATGTACCGGCCCAGTTCCGGCAGCGACAGCGTTTGTGCATCACGGGTCAGTAACTGCGCCAGCTGCGGTTCGATCAGGCGCGGCCAGACACTGTGCGGCGTGGACCGGATAGCGACGCGCCGCTCCCCGAAATAACTGCCCTGGATGTCTTCGAGCCGCCATTGCCCCTGCTGATAACGCGCACGTGCCGCGCGGCTGGCGGACTCCAGCCTGGGCGTGGGCACCGATTCGATATCGTAGACAACCAGCCCGCTCAGGCTACCATCGGCTTCACTGCGGCCCACCTGGATCAGGCGCTGCCCGCTGCGTACCCAGAACCCCGCGTCGGGCTGCAGGCTCACCTGCTCGAACACGGCCGAGGTTCGCAACTGCCCGGCCAGTTGCTGGCTGGCGGGTGCCCAGCCTTCACCCGCCAGCACCACGGCAAAGAGCATCAGCACGCCGGTCTGCAACACCGAGCGCGTCAGGCGTGCCGGTGAACAGCCCGCCAGCCGGAAAGCATTCAGTTCGAAGTGCGCCGCCATACTGCCCAGTCCCAGCAGCGAACCGATCAACACGGCCATGGGAAAAGACTGGTAGGCGCGCGCCGGCAGGGTCAACAAAACAAATAACAGCGCATCCGCCAACCGGTAGTCGCCACGCCCGATATCGCCGATCTCGCCCAGAAACACGAACAGGCTCTCCAGCACGATCACCACCAGCCACGCCAGTGCGGTGCCGGCCAGCACGGTGCTGCCTATACAGGTATCGAGCCGCTTCATGCCGGCAACCGCCGCGGCCACGCGCGCCATGCGCGGGTAAAGACAGGCAGCACGAGGAGCAACACCGCGTGCACCCACCACAGGCCCAGCCAGCCCGGCACCCGGCCCTGTTCTATCCATAGCTGGCCGGTGCCGAGCAGGTTGAAATACAGGGCAAACAGCAGTACACCGAGCCACAGCGGGTAGGCGGGGCTGGTAGCCGGCCGAAAACGCGCCAGCGGGACTGCCAGTAACGCCAGCACCAGCACGGTAACCGGGCGCGACAGCCGCTTGTGCAGCTCGGCACTGGCCTGCGGGCCGGGAGTGTCCCGGAGCGTGCGCATGGGGACCGCGTCCCATTTTGTCTCCTGGCCTGCGCTCCCGGCCTGCAGGTGCAGCGCATATTCCCGGTAACGCAAGACCCGGTAGTCACCCTGTCCCGGGGTACCGTCGTAGCGGTAGCCGTCACGCAGGACCAGGAACCGTTCGTCAGTACCGCGCTTTGTTTCGACAGCGGCGCTGTCGGCTACCAGCACCTGCCCGCGTTGCGGGCCGCTGACGTGCACAAACACATCCTCCAGCGTTCCGGGCTGCTGCCCTGCCCGCTGCGCATAAACCAGCCAGCGCCCTTTCTGCAGTTTATGAAAACGACCGGGCACCAGTGCGTCCATGTCGACGCTGTGCTCCGCCGCGCTGCGCAGTTGATAGCCCAGGGCGGCCGTGTGCGGAACCAGGTACCAGCTCAGGGCCGCTACCAGCAGTGTCGCACCCAGCACCGGCAGGGCGACAGCCCGGTACAACTGCGCGACACCCACACCACTGGCCGCCAATGCCAGCGATTCATGGTCCCGGTTGAGCCGCCCCAGCAACCACAGCAGCGCCAGAAACAGCGTCAGGGGCAACAGGAAGACAAAGAAACCGACCGACTTCAACGCCAGCAGCCACAGCACCGTACCCGCCGGTAGCTGCCCGCTGGCCGCCTGGCCCAGGTACAGGGAAAAGCGCGCCGCCACCAGCACCAGCCATAACACCAGGGTGATGACCAGCCAGTACTGCAACAACTCGAGGCTCAGATAACGGCGTATAACCGATGGCATGACTGTCTGCTAAAAAATTTGGGCACCGCCAGGGCATCCAGTACACTAACCGGAATTTGATCCGGCCACCATACCGGCACGTCAGTAAATCTGGAGCAGTCTATGAATTTCAATGCGAAAACCGGCGAATCCGATAAATTGCGCAGCGCCTGCGTCGTGGTCGGTATTTCGGCACCGCGCCGCCTGTCACCCGCGGCCGAACGCCTGGACAAGGCCAGCCGCGGTCAGTTGAGCGCATTACTGAAGAGCGCTGACATCGATACCGGCTGCGGCAAGACCACCCTGATCCACACCCCGAAAGGCCGTATCCAGGCGGACCGCATCCTGGTAGTGGGCTGTGGCAAGGACAGGAGGCTGTCGGTACAGGACTTCAGCAAAATCGTGGCGGCGGCCGCCAGGGCCCTGCAATCCGGCGGCGCCACCGAGGCTGTATCCTTTCTCACCGAGCTCGAGGTGGAAGACCGCGACCTGGCCTGGAAGGCGCAGCGCACGGTGGAGTCCGCGCAGGATGCCGTGTACCGCTTCGATGAACTGAAAAGCGATGCCAAGCCGCCCAAGCACCCGCTGCGCAAACTGACGGTAGCGGTCAGCGAACGCGGTGCGCTCGCGGAAGCCAGGCAGGGCGTAACCCGTGGTGCTGCGGTTGCCAGGGGCGTAACGCTGGCTCGCACACTGGGCAACCGGCCGGGCAACCTGTGCACGCCGGGTGACCTCGCCGACCAGGCCAGGACGCTGAAGAAAAACCACCCGGCGCTCAAGGTACAGGTGCTGGAAGAACGCGCCATGGAAAAACTCGGCATGGGCGCCCTGCTGTCGGTTTCCCGGGGCAGTCGCCAGCCCGCGAAACTTATCGTAATGCAGTACAGCGGCGGCGCCCGGAACACCAGGCCCGTGGTACTGGTCGGCAAGGGCGTCACCTTCGACTCGGGCGGGATCTCCATCAAGCCCGGTGCTGCCATGGATGAAATGAAATTCGATATGTGCGGCGCCGCGAGCGTATTCGGCACCCTGTCGGCGGTGGCCGAAATGAAACTGCCGATCAACCTGGTGGGCATCGTACCGGCGACCGAAAACCTGCCCGACGGGGATGCCAGCAAACCCGGCGATGTCGTAACCAGCATGAGCGGACAAACCATCGAGGTCCTGAATACCGATGCCGAAGGCCGCCTGATCCTGTGCGACGCACTGACTTACGCAGACCGATTCAAACCGGATGTCGTGGTAGACATCGCCACCCTGACCGGCGCCTGCGTCGTAGCCCTGGGCCATCACACCACCGGCCTGCTGAGCAACGACCAGGACCTCGCTGACGAACTGCTGGAAGCCGGGCAAACCAGCGGCGACCGCGCCTGGCAGCTGCCGCTGTGGGATGAGTACGACGAACAGATTTCCAGCAACTTCGCCGACATGGCCAATATCGGCGGCCGTGGCGCAGGCACCATAACCGCGGGCTGCTTCCTGGGCCGCTTCACCAAAGACTACCGCTGGGCGCACCTGGATATCGCCGGTGTCGCCTGGAAATCGGGCCACGCCAAGGGCGCCACCGGCCGTCCGGTGCAATTACTGACCCAGTTTCTGCTGAACCGCTGTGCATGACAGAGATTGACTTCTACCTGCTGAAAGATGACACGGCGCAGGCGCGGATGCAGTTTGCCTGCCGCCTCGCCGACAAGGCCTGCCGGCTCGGCAACCGGGTTTTCATCCACACGCAGTCCGCCGAGCAGACACAGCAACTGGACAAACTGTTATGGACCTTCCAGCAGAACAGCTTTGTACCGCACGACGTCTACACGGCCGGCCGGCAGCAACCCGCGCCGGTACAGCTCGCGCACGACGCCGAGCCGGAGGCCGATAACCAGGTGCTGATCAACCTGGCCGCCGACGTGCCGCTGTTCTTCAGCCGCTTCGAGCGCGTGGCGGAACTGGTCGATGGCAACGCCGAAGTGCGCCGGCAGGGACGCAAGCGCTACAGTTTCTACAGGGACCGCGGTTACCCGCTGCGCACACACGAGATCAAAAGCTGATGAATTCAGACCCGATCAAGCTGGACGACAACGGTGTACCGCTACTGGAAAACGCCGTATCACTGGACGAACTCGGCGACGCGGCGGCGTCTGCGGACCTGACTGACCATGCCCTGGTCAGCCGGCTGCTCGAGGACGAAGCCGTCCAGCGCATACTGGACGACATCACCGGGGACCTGCGGAAAATGGTGGCCTGGAAAATCGAGACCTTTCTGAAAGAGGAAGTCACCCGCCTCATACAGGACGCAACCGAACAGAGCGCCCCCAGGCTCGCGCAGGATATCCGCACCCGGCTGCAACTGGCGCTGCCCGGCCTGATCGCCAAACTCGCCGAGCAGTCCCGGCAGGGGTAATTCGCGGATAGCCGGCTGTAAAACTGCGCTATAATCGCCGCTCGCAAATTCTGGCCCAAAGCAACGCCCCTGATTTCCATGGAAAAAACCTACAACCCCCACAGCATCGAACAGCGCTGGTACCAGACCTGGGAAGACCAGGGCTATTTCGCACCCACCGGCGAAGGCGCGCCCTACTGCATCATGATCCCGCCACCCAACGTCACGGGCAGCCTGCACATGGGGCATGCTTTCCAGGACACGCTGATGGATGCGCTGACACGTTTCCACCGTATGCGCGGCGACAATACGCTGTGGCAGGCAGGCAGCGACCACGCCGGTATCGCCACCCAGATGGTGGTGGAACGCCAGCTGGAAGCGGAGGGCAGGACGCGCCACGACCTCGGCCGCGACGCCTTCATCGAGCGCGTGTGGGAGTGGAAAAAAACCTCCGGCAACCAGATTACCCGCCAGCTGCGCCGCATGGGCTCCTCGCTGGACTGGCAGCACGAACGCTTCACCATGGACGACGGCCTGTCGGAGGCAGTGAAAGAAGTCTTCGTGCGCCTGTACGAGGAAGGCCTGATCTACCGCGGCAAGCGCCTGGTCAACTGGGACCCGGTGCTGCACACCGCGATCTCCGACCTGGAAGTGCTGTCGCAGGAAGAGAACGGTCACCTGTGGCACATGCGCTACCCGCTCACCAACGGCACCGGCGAACTGGTGGTGGCCACCACCCGCCCGGAGACGCTGCTGGGTGACTGCGCCGTGGCCGTGCACCCCGGTGACGAACGCTACAAGCACCTGCTGGGGGAATTTGTCGAGTTGCCGCTGACCGGCCGCACCATCCCCATCATTGCCGACGACTATGTCGATCCCGAGTTTGGTACCGGTTGCGTGAAAATCACCCCGGCGCACGATTTCAACGACTATGCCGTGTGGCAACGGCACCGCGACGAAATCTCCATCAGCGAACAACCGCACGGCGGATTGATCAACGTGTTCACGGTGGATGCCGCCATCCGCGACAACGCGTGTGACGAAGACACCCTCATCCCGGAGCCGTACATCGGCATGGACCGCTTCAAGGCGCGCAAGCAGATCGTCAGGGATCTGGAAACCCTGGGCCTGCTGGCGAAAATCGACGACCACAAGCTGGTGGTGCCGCGCGGGGATCGTTCCGGCTCGGTAGTCGAGCCTTTCCTTACCGATCAATGGTACGTGAAAGTGCAACCGCTGGCCGACCCCGCTATCAAGGCAGTCGAAACCGGCGCCGTACGCTTTGTCCCGGACAACTGGAAGAACACCTACTTCGAATGGATGCGCAATATCCAGGACTGGTGCATCTCGCGGCAAATCTGGTGGGGCCACCGTATCCCCGCCTGGTATGACGCACAGGGCAACATCTATGTAGGGCGTTCGGAACATGAAGTGCGCGAACAACACGGGCTGGATGCCGGTCTTGAACTGAAGCAGGACGAGGACGTGCTCGACACCTGGTTCAGCTCGGCGCTGTGGCCGTTCAGCACCCTGGGCTGGCCGCAACAGACCGAGCGCCTGAAGACCTTCTATCCCACCAGCGTGCTGGTCACCGGCTTCGATATTATTTTCTTCTGGGTCGCGCGCATGATCATGATGGGCCTGAAATTCATGGACGATGTACCTTTCAGGGAAGTCTACATTCACGGTCTGGTGCGCGACGCGCACGGCCGGAAAATGTCCAAATCCAAGGGTAACGTGCTCGACCCCATCGACCTGATCGACGGCATCGAGCTGGAAGCGCTGGTGGAAAAACGCACCGGCAGCATGATGCAGCCACACCTGGCGGAAAAAATCGCGCAACAAACGCGCAAGGACTTCCCCGCCGGTATCCCCTCCTTCGGCACCGACGCGCTGCGCTTCACCTTTGCCGCCATGGCCAGCACCGGCCGCGATATCAACTTCGACCTGAACCGTATCGAGGGCTACCGCAACTTCTGTAACAAACTGTGGAACGCGGCACGCTACGTGCTGATGAACACCGAAGGCAGGGACTGTGGACAGCACGGTGGCGAAGTTGAACTCAGCAGCGCGGACCGCTGGATCGTTTCACTGCTGCAACAGACCGAACAGCAAGTGATCGACAACTTCGCGAAGTACCGGCTCGACCTCGCCGCACAGGCGATCTATTCGTTCATCTGGGACGAATACTGTGACTGGTACCTGGAACTCTCCAAGCCGATCCTGAACAATGCCGGTGCCGGTGAGGCCGCGCTGCGCGGCACCCGTCAGACACTGGTACGGGTGCTGGAAACGATACTCAGGCTGGCGCATCCGATCATCCCCTTCATCACTGAAGAAATCTGGCAGCGCGTTGCCCCGCTCGCAGGCGCGCAGGGCGACACCATTATGCACTGCCGCTACCCCGCAGCGGATGACAGCGCCATCGACCGCAATGCCAGCGACGAAATGGAATGGGTCAAGACCTTTGTGCTGGGGGTACGCAAAATCCGCAGCGGCATGAACATAGACCCGCGCAAACCGTTGCCCGTGCTGCTGCAGAACGGCAGCGACACCGATGAGCAGCGTCTTGCCGACAACGGGCACTACATCACCTCGCTGGCACGCGTGGAATCCATCGCGTGGCTGGGTGACAGCGAAGCGCCTGAATCCGCAACCGCGCTGATCGGCGAGATGAAGCTGCTGATCCCCATGGCCGGCCTGATCGACAAGGAGGCCGAACAGGCACGCCTGGAGAAAGACCTGGACCGGAAACGCGCCGAGCTGGAGCGCACCAGGAAAAAACTCGACAACCCCGACTTTGTGGGAAAGGCCCCTGCCGCGGTGGTAGCAAAGGAAAAGACCAGGGCAGAAGACATACAGGCCGCAATCAGGCAGCTGGAAGAACAGTTGCAGAAAATAGCCGCCCTGTAGCAGTCCGTTCCGTCTCCGGCCTGCGGGAGCGCTACACGTCTACAGTCAGTCGTCCCCGATATCGGCCAGACCGTGCAGGACCATATCGGTAAAGCTTACGATACCGATCACCTTGCCACGCTCGATAACGGGCGCCCGGGACAGGCCAAACTGCTCGAACATCCTTGCACAGTAGCGGATATCCATATCCGGCCGCACCGACAAAACCGGCTTGGCCATGATTTCGTAGATATTCACCCTTTCGGGCGAACGGTCCCTGGCCAGCACCTGCTTGGCGATATCCGACAGCAACACCATGCCGTACTCGTCATCATCGTGGCGCTTGTCGACGATGAGCGACTTCGTTTCCACGTGCTTCATCGTCTTCAGGGCATCCTCGACCGTCGTCTTGCCGTTGATCATATCGAAGTTCGACTTCATTACATCGCGAACCCGGGTCAGCCTGCCTTCATTCATAATTCATCCTCCACACGATCCACCAGTTCCCGGACCTGGTGCTGTACACCTACCGCGTCCTCTACATCAATCTGTATGGCGATACCGGTACCCGGGCTGTTATCGAACTCGCCAACTTCGCACACCTTTTCGAGAATACTTCTGCTCAGGTGCTCTTCCACCAGGAACAGTATGACGTCACGCTGTGTTTCCAGGGACAGGCCGAAAAAGGTTTTGCTTTTCTTCAGCCCCTCGCCACGCGCATTGCTGACAACAGTAGCGCCGGTTGCTCCCGCGTCGCGCGCTGCATCCATAACCTTGTCGGTCTTGGTGTCATCCACGAAGGCGATAATAAGTTTGAAATGCATGATTATGTTCTCACTCTACTTTGACTCTGATTGTCGTGAACGATCCCGCCAGGCGCGGTAGCCGGACAGCTGCGCATAGGCCATGACGCCCATGATGGGGAACAGGCTGGCAAAGGCGATCAGTCCAAATCCGTCGATCAGTACATTACGCCCCGGTACGGTTTCTGCCAAGCCAAGACCGAGCGCCGCAACCAGCGGCACCGTTACTGTAGACGTCGTCACGCCACCCGAATCGTAGGCCAGCGGTATGATCAGTCGCGGTGCGAACAGCGTTTGTATAACCACCACCACATAGCCCGCGATAATGAAGTAGTGAATGGGCAGGCCTGTCACGATCCGGTACGAGCCCAGCGCCAGACCGACCGCCACGCCCAGCGCCACGGCTATGGGCAAACCCCAGATACCAATGGCGCCACCCGATACCTGCTGGGCCTTTATGGCGACCGCCAGCAGGGCCGGCTCTGCAATGGTGGTGGAAAATCCGATAGCAAACGCGAAGATATAGACCCAGTAGTACTCGGACCAGTGGATAACGTCGGGGATCTTCCCGAGCCCGGCGTAGATAAAGGCCGGATCGGTCAATTGCTTCGCCATCAGGCGCCCCAGCGGGAACAGTGCTTCTTCCAGCCCGACCAGGAACAGGGACAGGCCGGCAACGACATATACAAACCCCTGCACGACACGCCGCGCCGCGGGCAGGGGCCGACGGATAATCAGGAACTGGAACACCAGGATCATGGCCACGATGGGAGAGACATCACGCAGGGTGCCGACAAAGGCGTCCAGAAGTTCCTGCCACAGCATCAGTTCACCACCATGCCGTAAATCATGACGAATATCATGGGTGTCAGGGAGGCAAATGCTATCAGGCCGAAACCGTCTATCATGGGATTACGCCCGCGGATGGACGTCGCCAGCCCGACGCCCAGCGCAGTAACCAGCGGCACAGTGATGGTCGAAGTCGTCACGCCACCCGAGTCGTAGGCAATGCCGATAATTTCCCGCGGGGCGAAACCGGTAATAATAACGACAATCACATAACCCGCGATGATCATCCAGTGCATGGGCCAGCCTTTCAGAATACGCACCACACCGATAACAATGGCCAGGCCGACCGAAAAGGCCACGGTCAGGCGCAGACCCAGGGCGTAGCTTTCCTGCGCTCCTTCAGAAGTCCCGATCACCCCGGCCTGGGCGGCGATTTCGGAAGCCTCCTCGGCAACGGCAATCAGCGCCGGTTCCGCAATCGTAGTGCCAAAGCCGAGGGTAAAGGCAAATACGATCAACCAGAACAGGCTGCCCTTGCGGGCCAGGGCGTGCGCCAGTGATTCACCGACCGGGAACAGCCCCATTTCCAGCCCGTTGATAAAGAAGGTCAGTCCCAGCACGACCAGAAAGGTTCCAAACAACAGCTGGCCAAGATTGGGCAGCGGCTGTTGCAGCACCGCCAGCTGAAAAAACAGGACGACCAGGATAACGGGCAGGAGATCGCGCAAACTGCCAAGCAGATACCTGGCCAGGACCTTTAATGACTGGTTCAATCCGGGTGTTCCCGTTCAGGATGACCGGGTTACATTCACCACCGCCTGTATGACATCCGGCGATTGCCGGTGAGACGGTGACGGATTTCCCTCTTCAGACATGCAGACCCCTTTTAACTACTGGCTGTAAAACAACACGATAGACCCATGTCTATCCAAGCTGATTGAAATCATACGCTTAAGTTTGACCCATTTCCGCCGTTAGCAACAAACAGCACCGAAGGGATACTACCATTTTCCCGGTTTTCAGTGTGTTAGAGACCCGACGCGTCTCGGTATTGCGGGTAGCACGGAGGCTCCGCAGAGAAGTTTTCTGCTGTGAAATTTGGGGAAACGAGGCACCGTATGCCGACAATACTACTTATGGACCGGGACTCATCCCGGCGCGAGCATCTGCTCAAACTGATCCACAGGATCGATCCTGACATCAGCGTCGAAGTCTTCATCAAACCCGAACCGGCACTCAGCTGGTTGCACTGGCACAATGCCGATCTGGCAATCGTGAACAGCCGCTTCACGGAAATCCCGGTTATGCGCCTGGTGCACAGGCTGCGCGCGCTTCCCGGTGGTGACGAGCTGCCGCTGCTGATGATGGCGCCCTGCGACGACCAGGAACGGCGCCGCCAGGTCCTCGACGCCGGCGCCACGGACCTGCTCACAACACCGATCGATGACCTGGAATTTCATGCGCGCTGCCGCAACCTGCTCACCCAGCGCAACCAGCAGAAGATCATTCACGAACGCGCGTGCTGGCTGGAACAGCGCGTCTCGGAAGCCACCAAAGAGATCCGCCAGCGCGAACACGAAACGCTGCTGCGACTCGCCAAGGCCGGCGAATACCGTGACGAGGAGACCGGCAATCACGTGGTCCGCATGGCCCGTTATTCACGCATCATCGCCGAACAGATGGGCCTGTCGCTGGCGGAATGCGAGGCCATCGAACTGGCCGCCCCGATGCACGACATCGGCAAGATCGGAATACCGGACGACATCCTGCGCAAGCCCGGGCGCCTGTCCCACTGCGAGTTCGAAATCATGAAAACACATACCCAGATCGGGTATGAAATCCTCAAGGACAGTCCGTCAAAGTACCTGCAGATGGGCGCCATTATTGCCCTGAGCCACCATGAAAAATTTAACGGTACCGGTTACCCCAACAGCCTGGGCAGCCGGGATATCCCGCTGGCGGCCAGGATTGTCAGCGTTGCCGACGCCTACGATGCACTCACCTCCGAACGCCCCTACAAGCCCAGGTGGAGCATGGAGAAAACGCTGGACTACCTCAATGCGCAGCGCGGCAAATATTTTGACCCCGATTGCCTCGACGCCTTTAATTCGCAACTCGACCGAGTTTGCAAGATCCAGTTCACGCTGGGGGACAAGTCAAAAGCCGAGGCGGTAGGCAGCACCTGAAAAGCCCCACTACTGAAGTTTAGTCGAATCCGGCGATAACGCTTCTTCCAATTCTCCTGCTCCACCCGTAGCATTTGCGTTCGATCGATCTCAGGAGGCAACGCCCGTGCCGGGTTGCATGGTGAAAACCGGAACCGCGCTACCAGGCGCCCTGTGGATTCTTCTGCTGTCCCTGCTGGCAATACCGGCTGTCGCATCGGACAGCGTGCACCTGACCTTGCCGAAACACCGCATCCTGCCTGCTGAACTGGCGATCGTGATCAACGATGCCGACCCGCTGAGCATCCGTACAGGCAATTACTATCAGCAAGCCCGCAACATCCCGGCCCGCAATGTCCTGCACGTAAATTTCAGCCCGGGCCGCCCCGGCATGAGCAAGGCAGAATTCCTGCGTATAAAAAAACGTCTCGACGCACGGACCCCCGCCGATATTCAGGCGTACGCCATCACCTGGGCGGCGCCTTACCGGGTCGGCTGCATGTCGATTACCAGCGCCTTCACCTTCGGCTTCGACTCACGCTACTGTTCGCAACGGCGCTGCGCCCCGACGCGACACAGCAGCTATTACATGCACCACGGCGCCTCACCCTATACGGATCACGGGATCCGTCCCACTGTCGCTATCGCCGCGGAAAATTTCCGCCAGGCCAGGGCGCTGATCGATCGCGGCGTGGCATCCGATCGAACCCGGCCCGCGGGTACCGCCTGGCTGGTGAGCACCAGCGACAGCGCACGCAACGTGCGCGCCAGGGGCTACGCCACTGTCGCAAGTCGCATGGCAGGCTGGATCGACACCCGCATCGTGGAATCCGAAGGCCTGAAAAACACGGATAACATACTTTTCTACTTTACCGGCACGGTTTCCGTTCCCTACCTGGACACGCTGCAGTTTGTGCCGGGCGCCATTGCCGACCACCTGACGTCAGCGGGCGGAAACCTCACCAACAGCCGGCAGATGAGCGCCCTGCGCTGGCTGGAGGCCGGCGCCACCGGCAGCTACGGAACCGTAGTCGAACCCTGTAACCTGACCGGAAAATTTCCCAACCCCGGCCTGCTGATGGAACTGTATGGGTCGGGAAGAACCCTGCTGCAGGCCTACTGGCAAAGTGTGCAACAACCCGGCGAGGGGATTTTCGTCGGCGAGCCGCTGGCGGCTCCGTTTGACGGATTCACACTGGAGAATACGGGAGATGCACTCGTGCTGACGACCAGGACATTGTTACCGGGCAGCTACAGGCTCGCCTGGTCGCGAGGCCCGGTTGGCCCCTACCGCAACCTGCCGGGGGTGATAAAGGCCGCTTACCACCAGCGCCGCTTCCGGCTGCCGAATGCCGGACCGGGTTATTACCGGCTGGAACCGCTCTGACCCGCCTACTCGAACGGGTGGCGCCTGACCAGGGTCTCTTCGCGGTCAGGACCGGTGGAAATAATATCGATGGGCACACCGCACAGCTCTTCCACCCTGGACAGGTAGTCGCGCGCCGCCTGTGGCAGTTTGTCCATCGAACGGGTACCAACGGTGGATTCACTCCAGCCCGGCATCTCGATCAGTACCGGCTCGCATTTATCAAACAGGTCGGCACCCACCGGCGGCGTATCGATTTCCCTGCCGTCCAGCCGGTAGGCCACGCAGATCTTGACTGTCTTCATGCCGTCCAGCACATCCAGCTTGGTGATACACATGCCGGTCACGCTATTGACCTGCAGCGAACGGCGCAGAGCGACAATATCGAGCCAGCCACAACGTCGCTGACGCCCCGTCGTAGCACCGAACTCATGACCTTTTTCTCCCAGGTACCGGCCGTCCCCGTCAAACAGCTCGGTCGGAAACGGACCGGCACCGACGCGCGTGGTATAGGCTTTGACGATACCCAGCACGTAGTCCAGGTCGCGTGGCCCTACCCCGCTGCCGCTGGCCGCACCACCCGCGGTAGTGGTCGACGAGGTCACGTAGGGATAGGTGCCGTGGTCGATATCCAGTAACGCCCCCTGCGCACCCTCGAACATGATACTTTTGCCTTCGGCACGCAGCCGGTGCAGGGTGCCGGGAATGTCCTCGACCATCGGCGCAATCTTTTCACCCTGGGCCAGCGCCTCATCGAGCACCTGCTGGTAATCGACAGCGTCGGCCTTGAAATAATTGACCAGCGCAAAGTTGTGGTACTCCATCACCTCGCGCAGGCGTTCGGTAAAGTGCGCGGTATCCAGCAGCTCGCCGAGACGAATGCCGCGCCGCGATACCTTGTCTTCGTAGGTGGGGCCGATTCCCCGACCGGTAGTACCGATGGCTTTTTTACCACGCGCCACTTCGCGCGCCCGGTCCAGCGCAATGTGGTACGGCAGAATCAACGGGCAGGACTCGCTTACTCCCATGCGTTCACGCGCCGGCACGCCGCCCGCCTCGAGCATGTCGATCTCTTCCAGCAGGGCCGTCGGTGACAGCACGACACCGTTGCCAATGAGACAGCGCACACCCACGCGCAGGATACCGGACGGGATCAGGTGCAGGACCGTCTTCCTGCCTTCAATGACCAGGGTGTGACCGGCATTATGTCCACCCTGAAAGCGCACCACCGCCGATGCACGATCGGTCAGCAGGTCGACAATCTTGCCTTTTCCCTCGTCACCCCACTGGGTGCCTATTACTACAACATTCTTGCCCATCTGAAAATCATCCTGTCAACAAGTCCACTAACGATCGGCCATGCAAACGATTACAACCTGAACCTGGATTGAGCACAGCGAACCCCCGACAGGCATGGCCGGCCGGGGTAACCATCATTCAGCCCCGACGGGTTCGACCACCCACTCCGAACCGCTCCAGCGCAACACCCGGTCACAAGCTGTTTCTGCAATACTGCCTGCCTGCCCGGGCAACTGCCGGACGACACGCTGGCCCTGCGCACGCAGGTCCCTGACCTTGTCATCGAGCACCGCATCTTCATCCGCGGGCGCCAGTATCGCTCCCGCGGGTTGCGGCACGTCACGACTTCCGAGCCGCATCAAGATCCGCAAATCGGTACTGAAACCGGTAGCCGGTCTGGCACGGCCGAACACCTTTCCGATCTCGTCGTAACGCCCGCCCCTGGCTATCTCCTGCCCGCGGTCAGCGACAAAGGCGGCGAAAACCACGCCGGTCTGGTACTGGTAGCCGCGCAGCTCCGCAAGATCAAAATGCAGCGAGGTGTCGGGCAGGCGCCGCTCGGCAAGGCGCGCTATTCCGATCAGGTCTTCCAGTGACGACTGCGCGGCGGCGCCGCTGCCCTGCATCAGCACCTGTGCCTTTTCGAGCACCTCGAAGCCGCCGTTCAGGGTCGCCAGGCCGGCCAGTCGTTCGCGCTGCGCCGTCGACAGTTCCAGGCCTGTCAGGAATGCATTGATCTCCGGCAGCGCCTTGCGTTGCAGCGCATCGAACAGCAGGGCTTCCTGCCCGGCGTCAAGGCCGGCATCCCGCGCCAGTCCGCGGTAGATACCGACATGCCCGAGGTCCAGGTAGATATCCTCGATCCCGGTCAGGGCCAGGGTCGCAACCATCAATTCGAGAATCTCGACATCGCTTTCCGCACCGGCGTGTCCGAACAGCTCGGCACCCACCTGCATCGGGCTGCGCGAGCCGTCAAAACCATCCGGCCGGGTGCGCAACACGGTGCCCAGGTAACACAGGCGGCTGGGCGCATCGCGCTGCATGCGATGCGCGTCGATACGCGCAGCCTGGGGCGTCATATCGGCACGCAAACCGAGCAGGCGCCCGGAAAGCTGATCGATCAGTTTGAACGTCTGCAGATCCAGGTCGTGCCCGCTGCCCGTCAACAGGGAGTCCAGGTACTCGATGAACGGCGGCAGGATCAGTTCATAGCCCCAACTGCTGTACAGGTCCAGCAGTTCGCGACGTAACTGTTCCAGCTGCGCAGCCGGACCGGGCAACAGCTCTTCAATACCTTCCGGCAACAGCCAGCGATTTTTTCCTGTCATCGAATTTGCCTAGTGCTCTATCAACATGATAATTACGGGTTCAGCGTCCCTGTGGTGTTTCGCA
>JBHHXO010000045.1:0-17599 GCA_046757125.1 Thiogranum sp. | reverse complement strand
GACAGATACGATGTTCCTGAGCACTTCCCAACGCCTGAACCTGATCACTACGGATTCAAGCGAGAACTGGACCTTCGGGCCACTGCTCCAGTACCGCCTGAAACGGGATGATGACGTGGAGAACCAGCAGGTCGAAAAGATGAAGGAAGTGGACGCCGCGACGGAGCTGGGTGTTTTCGTCGGGTTCAGGACCGGTCCCTGGTCGACCGAACTGAGTTTCGCGGGTGACGTTTCCGATGAGCATGACGGTTACCTGGTGTATCTCAAGGGTGCCTACAGGCTGATGCAAACCAGCAAGTATATGGTTTCACTGGGCGCCAGTACATCCTGGGCGGATTCCAGCTACATGGAGACCTACTTCGGGGTCGACAGCAAGAATGTGGGCACCAGCGGCCTGCCTTTCTACAAGCCCGACAGCGGCTTCAAGGATATCGGCCTGAGTCTGACCGGTGTATACAACTTCAACCAGACCTGGTCAGTTGGCGGCGTTGTGTCCTATACCCGGATGTTGAACGACGCCGAGGACAGCCCGCTGGTCGAGGGTAACCAGGGCGTAGGCGACAAGAACCAGCCCGCTGCTGTTGTGGCTGTTCTGTACTCGTTCTAAACATATAAGCATATAAGGGGTCGGTGACAAAACGCAATCATTCGCGTTTGTCACCGACCCCTTTCTGTTTTTTGTTCGGCAAGTTCGTGGTAAAGCGCGGCGTAGCGGTCCAGGCTTCTGTCGAGGCTCATGGTCTGTTTGACCCGCTCGTATCCCTGGTTGGCAAATTCCGCTCGTAGTGCGGGGTTCTCGAGCAGCTGGCGCAGTGCCGATGCCAGGGCGTCGGCGTTACGTTCGCTGAGCAGGTAATGGGTGCCTGCGGTGCCCATGTCGGCGCACAGTCCCTTGTACGGTGTCATGATGACCGGTACCCGCGAGGCCATGGCTTCGAGTACCGCGTTGGGCATGCCTTCGCGTTCGGACGGCAGGACAAGGATATCGGATGCGCGCTGGTATTCCTCGACGTTGTCACGAAGACCGGTGAAGTGCATGCGTCCGGATGCGCCCGATTGCCGGATGGTTTTCTCCATCCCGCGCCTGAAGCCCTTCAGTTTGTGCTGTTCAAGATCCTTGCGCGGACCGATCAGCACCAGGTGGATGTTGGGGAATTCGGCGGCAAGGCGCGCCCATGCATCGACGATCAGGTCGCTGCCCTTGCGCGGGCTGATGCCGCCGATGCTGGTAATCATGATGTCATCCGGGCCGATACCGAGTTGTGTTCTCAGCGGGTCCCTGTCCGCCGCTGTTTGTGCAGGATAAAAGCGTTTCAGGTCGACGCCGTTTGCGATGACCTCGACACGGGTTGTTATCCCGGCGGCCCGTACGAAGTCACGCAACGGTGTGTTGTTGGTGACAATGCAGTCCAGCAGGTTGAAAAGTGCAGTTTCGTCGCCCTTTGAATGGGAGCGCCTGAACCATTTTTTGCGGCCCGGTTCGGGCGGTGCGATGGTGACGGCGTACAGCAGCGGGATACCCATGTCCCGCAGTTGCAGGAGCAGGGGGATGGACATCGGCTTCAGCGGTCCCACCATCTGGATCACATCGGGACGGTATTCCGGGGTGCGGCAATATTCCAGCAAGCGGTCATTATAGGTTTGTGTGCGCTTGCGGCCTTTCCTGTCCGGCAGTTTGACGCGGTGCACCGGCACACCCGACACCTCGGTAGTGGGCATGAACTCGCCGGTCGGGCAGTCACCCCACAGCGCCATCTCTTCGGCAGACATTTCCTTTGCGTTGGGCGTGCCCGTGTAGACGCGTATATCCAGTCCACGCTCGCGCAGGCCCGGCAGGTAGCTCATGAAGCGTCTCTGGGAGCCGCCGTAGGTCGGATAGAAAACCGGCGAGGCCAGACACAAACGGTGTGTGGGTGAAGAGTTCATTGACGGGGGGTAGTGGCCGGGGAACGGACTGATACTGTCACGACCCCTGTGTCATGCGCAACAGGCGCTTGCCGGTGTGGGTGCCGAGGCGCGCCAGCTGTTGCGCGTACCAGGCAAAGCGGCTGGACTTTATCCAGTTGACCTGCACCATGCGGCGTTCGCCCTCGAAACGCTTGTAACCGTGGAATGATTTCTTGCAGCGCCGGAAAGCCAGCATGTTGCCACCGATCGGGGTGATTTCCGCAGCATAATCCTCGATGTCGTTCTTTGAGCGCAGGAAACGCAGCCTGCCGCCTTCCTGGTTCCAGTCGGGATTGAAATAGATCAGCACGGTAATGATCTTGCTCCAGTGGTCCGTGTGAATATTGCCGTCACTCATTTCCGAGTACTTGCGCACGGTGATGGTTTTTTCCGTGCCGTCCAGGTCGACACCGAACTTGCTTTCGATGATGGAGTCGAATTCCGCGCTGTTGAGTTCGTCCAGCAGCTGCTGGAAGCTGGGTCCGTATTCGAGGTCTTCGGGGTTGTAATTGGTGGGCAGCTCAATCGCCGGGTAGTCCCGGTTCAGCGCCGCGATGGCATCTGCACTCATAACGTCCTGCGCGACGATGAAGTCGAACGGGTCGTGTTCCAGCGGCGCATTTTCGAAATTTGTCAGGTCCAGAATACCCATGATTATTGTCCCGCGGGAGACTGGTAACTGCGTAAGTCCCCGGCTGCACCGTACCTGCTTATATTATCACACGGAAATTTCGTTGGCGGTAGCGCTGTGCCCGCACGAACAACAAGGTCATTGAGCTGTATCAACAACCTGTTGACCGGCCGGCCGGTCCGGCACCAGCGACTGGATACGCCTGACTACGTCGCTGACATCATCCGGGTAGCGGCCGGTCGGCGGTTGCGGTGTTTCGCCAAACCAGGTGGCGAGTTGCAGGTCGACCAGCTTCTGGTGGAACCCCGGGTAGTGGCGTGTGTGGCGGATGAAGCGCGTGTGGTAGACCAGCCGTGCCAGCCGTGCGCGCAGTCTGTCACGCCGGTTGCCGCTGCCCGGGTTGAACAGCCAGCGTGCCAGCGAACGCCGCAGCTGGTCCAGGCTGCCGAGCAGGCCGCAGGGCAGCGGCAGTATCTCCAGCGGTTTGCCCAGGCGTGTGACCTCGACCATCATCGAGATGCTGTCGCCGGTCACGATGAAGCGGTCGGCCAGGCCCAGCAGGCCCATGTACGGGTTATCACCGGCATCCGCAGACCAGGCGAACAGTCGGGCCTTTTCAGGCAGCCCGGTTTGCAGCTGTTCGACCACGGCCGCCGGTGTACGGCGGCTGGTAGTAATGTAGGGTGTTCCGCCTTCGTCGCATACCTGCTGCGCAGCCCGAATCAGGTGGTTGGTGACGGCAGCGTTGTAGACGAAGGGATTGGTAGGACCGCCGACCATGATGGCGACCAGCGGGCGCGGTAGTGCGGCGAATTTTTCCGTCCATTCCGACGCTGCCTTGTGCACTGCCGCCGCGTCGATGCGCATCAGCGGCATCGATATGCGCAGTACATTGGGGTAGGGCGCGAGCAGGATTTCCGTGCTGATCACGATGAGGTCGAAGCGCTCCATCATGCCGGAGGGTTTGCCTACCAGCACGATTTTGCTGTGTCCGCCGGATTGTTGTTTAACCCACAGGGCGACGTTGGCCGGGCTGCGACCGACAGTAATCACCAGGTCCGGCCAGGGTGTCTGTAACGGGTCGCTGAGTTCGCGGTCGATATGGTAGAGCGTGGGGCCGACTTTTGCCTTGCCGAACACGAAGGGTTCGAGCACCTTGATGCGTTTCAGTTCGCAGTGCCAGCCGAGCATGGATTGCAAGGCATCGGCAATGGTTTCCACCTGGCCGTTATCGCCTTTCTTGTCCCCCAGCAGTAACCAGATACGGGGCTGTGTTTCAGATGGCGGCACTGTTGCCCTGGGCGCCGAGGTTGTCGTTGTAACCGAGTGCAGGCGAGAGGCGTTCGCGCACCAGTGCTTCGAGTTCATTCACCTGTTCGGTACTGAAATAGTCACGGTATCCGCCGACCTTGGCGCGGCGTACCTTGAAACTTTCCGGGTCTTTGGGGTTGCGCAGGGTGAGGCCGCCGGAGCGGAAGAAGCCTTCGCTTTCCAGTTTGCGCAGGTTATCGAACGAGCCGAACTCAACAGCCTGCTGTATTTCATCGTCGTTGAAACTGTCGCCCATCAGGCGGGTGATCTGTTTGAGCACCGCGGCCGGGTCGGCGCGCAGCGCCTCGTAGCTGGTGAGCAGGGTGTTATCCAGCGCGGCCAGGTTGCGTTCCCAGTAATTCAGGAAATCGATCAGTGACAGCAGGCCGATGTCACTGTGGCGCACAAAGTCCCACATTTCGATGCGGGTGCGGTCGACAGGATGTTCGAGGCTGGCGTTGATCAGTTCCTGCTTGTGTGCCGATTGCCGTTTGGTGAACTGAAAAAACCAGGATACGGCGATATCCAGCGGGTTGCGCGCCAGTAACACCACCGGTTTGTGCTTGATTTCCGAGTCCGGTGCTTCCGGTGTCAGCAGGTCGCCCACGGCGCGTTCATAGCTGTACCAGCCGTTGGTGGCGGCGAAACGGGGGATGTCCGGGTTGCGGTCGGCGAGCGCCGGGTAGCGGGCAAAGTCTTCCGGTGCGATGCCGTGGCGGATACCGTACAGGCGCGTCAGCATGACCTTGAGCCAGGTGTTGCCGCTCTTGGGGTGCGCGACGATGATCAGGCGGGAGCGGCGGGCGATACCGACTTCCAGGTTGCCGAGCAGTTTCCTGCGCGCGGCTACCCGCAGCGGCCGCGGCAGGATGGCCGTGGGGGCGATGATCAGGGCTTTTTTCGCATTGTCTTTGTCGGTGAATAGCACGCGGCGGGTCCAGGAGGGCGTTTATGGCAGCGCATTATATCGGGAAGTGCCCGTAACTTCATTTGATCCCTTGCGGGGTCAATTCTTCGCGCAGGAGCGGGCCGGTCCGCACCCGCAGGTTGATGTCCTGACCGTAATCAGCTGCCGTCAGGGTTCTGCCGGTCCTTCGGCCAGCGGCGCTTGGTGCACATCCATTCGTGCGGCCGTTCGCGGATCCATGATTCGAACAAGGCATTGATCTTGTGAGTCATTTGCAGGATTTTTTCGGAGTTTGCGGCATTTTCGTCATCGGCAACGATGGGCTCGTGAAAGGTGACCCGGTAACGCGCATTGCCCAGGCGCCGGGTCTGGACCGGGATCAGTTCGCAATCAAAACGCAGTGCCAGCAGGGCGGGGGTGGTCGAGGTCAGCATATCCCGACCGAAAAAGGGTACCGGTTCCCCGGCATCGACGCGCTGGTCCACCAGCAGGCCCACGGAGGTGCCGTTTTTCAGGCAGCGCAGCAGTTCACGCGCGGCACGATCGCGTTCCACCAGTTCACGGCCGAGCGCCATGCGGGCCCTGAACAGCAGCCGGTCCATCCAGGGATTCTGCAAGCGGGTGTAGACCGCGCTCAGGGGTACGCCCTGCTGTACAACCGCGCAGGAGGTGAGTTCCCAGTTGGACAGGTGAGCCGTGACAAATACCGCCGGTTTGCCGGTTTCGCGGAAGACCTCCGGGTCGCCCTTGATTACGCATTCGAGTCGTTGCCGGCAGATGCGGCCGAGGTGCGGGTACTCGGTGAGTATCGAGCCGATGTTTCCCCATATGGCGCGCACCAGACGCTCGTTTTCTGGCGCATCGTTTTCGGGAAAGGCGATTTTCAGGTTACGGCGGATATGGCGTGTCTTGTCGAGGTGGGGGCCCAGCCTGGACATGACCACCCGCCCTGCTGCGGAGGCCGCCTCCGGGGGGAGCAGGCGTGCCAGTGCGCCGATCAACCCTACCATACCGGCTTCGAGCGCCCACAGGATACGCAGCAGCCGGGGCGACCAGTCGGTGTGCTTGCTGCCCAGAAAGAGTTTCGCCAACTCGGATAAATCCTTACAAGTATGGTTCTTCGTTGAATCCAGTGATGAGCCCCGCCTGAACTTCCGGCGGGGTGCTATTTTGCGTTATGCGGCCGGCGTTGACCAGACGGAGCCGCCCCGGCTGTCTTGGTAAAACACCGTATGCAGTTTAGAATGAGACCATTGTAAAAGAGGGAGCAGGCGTGGACTACTGCGTATTCATTCAGGCCAACGACAAGCAGTACCTGGGCGCCCTGGTCGCCCGTTACGCCCTGCGCCGCAATTCCGTGCATAACGACGCGTTCGATATCCGTATCATGAATTACGACGATTTCCCGTTTCTGCGCGCCCAGGAAGGGAATACCTACCTGCGTGACGGCGGCAAGCGGGAATGGGTAAAGGATGACCTGCAGTCGTTTACGCCCATGCGCTTCCTGCCGCCCCGGCTGATGGATTACCAGGGTCGCGCCGTGGTCATCGACCCGGACGTGTTCGCGCGGGCGGATATCTGGGAGCTGCTGTCGCGCGATATGCAGGGCAAGGCGATCATGTGCCGGCCGAAGTCGGGCGCCAAGGGCCGGCGTGGCTGTCTGGCCACCAGCGTGATGCTGCTGGATAACGCGAAGCTCACGCACTGGAAGTTCGAACAACAGTTCAACGCCATGTTCACCTTCGAGCGTGACTACATGAAGTGGGTGTGCCTCGGGTACGAGGATCCCGACACCATCGGTTTTTTCGAGCCGGAATGGAATGATTTCGACCACCTGACCGATCAGACCAAAATGCTGCACACCACCAAGCGCAAGCACCAGCCATGGAAAACGGGGTTGCCGGTGGATTACCGGGCTGCCGATACCTTCCGCCTGTTTCCGCCCAAGCACTGGATACGCCGTGCGCGGCGCGCGCTGTTCGGTGATTACCGCTTTGCCGGCCGCTATGGCCGGCACCCGGACCCCAGGCAGGAACAGTTCTTTTTCGGGCTGCTGCGCGAGTGCCTGGAGCAGGGGGTGGTCAGCGAGGAAATGCTGCGCGAGGAAATGGCAAAGAACCACATCCGGCACGATGCCTTCGAAGTGCTGGAGCGTACGCCTTCGCTGGCGGCCTGAATAAAACCTGTTTCAGCGACATCGTTGTTGCCGGGTGATGCTGCGCTAATGCAACTTGCAGGGTTGAAGAGGGTTCCGGGCTAGCCGGACTCGTGGGAAGCAGCGGCTTCTTTTGCCGTCTGCTCTTCGCGCGTATAGCCGAAAAAGGGTAACAGTCTTTCGGAAACCATGGTCTCGATCTGTTCCACCTGCCGGTCGTCGAAGTAGTCCCGGTAGCCGCCGACCTTGGCGCGGCGCACCTTGTAGCTGTCGGGATTGGAGCGGTCACCGGGCGCCAGCCGGCCGCCGCTCAGCCAGAAGGTGTTTTTCGTTTCCATCTTTTTCATGTTTTCGTAGGATGAAAACTCCACGGCTTCGCTGATCTGTTCAGGGGTTGCCGGCGTACCCATGAATTCCGCCAGCTTTTCCAGCATCTCCTGCGGGTGCGATTTCAGGTCCTCGTAACGCAGCAGAAAGAAATTTTCTATCTTCCCGGCCTCCCTGGCCCAGACATTCAGAAAATCGATGACCCATACCAGGCCGGCGTCGGATTCCATGACAAAATCGAAAACGGAGACATCCGCGCCGCCTTGCGGGTACCTGTTTATGGCGCGCTTGTGTTCCTTCATCCGGTGCTTCCACTGGAAAAACTGGGATACCGCCACGTCCCTGGGGTCGCGCACCAGCAGTACCACCTTCTTGTCGTAGAAGGGCGCCTTGGAATCCTTCCGGCCGGTGTAATCACCGATATAGGTGTCGTGGGTAAAAAAAATGCGCGGTATAGCCCGGTTCATGCGGTGAAAATTGTCGAAGCTGAGCATGGCGCGTTCGGGGAGTCCGTGCATTTGCTGGTAGAGGCGCGACAGCATGACGCGCAACCAGGTGCGGCCGCTCTTGCCGAACGATACCACTGCGACGTCAGCCCGCTGCAGGCGGCGGTATTGTTCGCGCCCGCGCAGTTTGCGCTCCGCGGCCAGCTTGCGTTCCTCGGGCTGGAAAAACATCAGGGTTCTGAGCAGGCGACGGGACAGGATCTTGCGGAAAGAGTGCAGGGCCTGGGTTCCGGAGTGGAGGAGGTGCGACATGGGTGAACCGTGTGAAAATACCGCGTGGAGACTACGCGGGCGCCTGCATGAATTCAAGTGCCCGGGGGCTGGCGGGCAGACAGTTTGCTCATCGGAAGCGTCAAATTTCCGCTATTTGCACGGGCTTTTTTTATGACCCCAGAAGCATAACTTAAGCTCTTGATTTTGTGCCGGAATCATTCGTCGAACGCGCTTGACTCTGTTCCGTCAACTGGCCTAGACTGCGGAGCGGTTCGCGTTAGCGCGGCAAAAAACAACCCGGTTTTGACCGGGCGTGTCGGAAGAGGCTTGCATGCTGGAAAATTATCTACCGGTTCTGATCTTTATTGCCATCGGCATTGGCACAGGACTGGTGATGACCCTGATGGGTTACATGCTCGGGACCCAAAAGCCCGACAGTGAAAAGCTTTCGCCCTACGAGTGCGGATTTGAAGCCTTTGAAGATACGCGCATGCGTTTCGATGTGCGCTATTACCTGGTTGCTATCCTTTTCATTATCTTCGACCTGGAGATCGCATTCCTGTTTCCGTGGGCCGTGGTGCTCGATGACATCGGCTGGTTCGGTTATATCGCCATGATGATTTTCCTGGGCATTCTGGTGATCGGTTTCATCTACGAGTGGAAAAAGGGCGCGCTGGAATGGGAGTAGAGGGGCTTCTCGAAGAAGGTTTTATCACCACCTCGGCCGACAAGCTGATCAACTGGGCGCGTACCGGCTCGATGTGGCCGATGACCTTCGGGCTCGCCTGTTGCGCGGTCGAGATGATGCAGGCGGGTGCTTCGCGCTACGACCTGGACCGTTTCGGGGTGGTATTCCGCGGCAGTCCGCGCCAGTCGGACGTGATGATCGTTGCCGGCACCCTGTGCAACAAGATGGCGCCGGCACTGCGCAAGGTCTACGACCAGATGTCGGAGCCGCGCTGGGTGATATCGATGGGTTCCTGTGCCAACGGCGGTGGTTATTACCACTACTCGTATGCGGTAGTACGCGGCTGTGACCGTGTCGTCCCCGTGGATATCTATGTGCCGGGTTGTCCGCCGACCGCGGAGGCCCTGATTTACGGCATTCTGCAGTTGCAGAATAAAATTCACCGTACCAACACGATCGCGCGCTAGGCAGGATATTCGATGCAGGCGAAGGCACTTCTCTCCCGTTTACAGGAACGTTTCGGCGCAACGCTCCGCGACGCCCTTGTCGCCGTGGATGAAGTGACCATCGAGCTGGCCCCCGGGGACCTGCGGGCAACCTGCGCCGCGCTGCGTGACGAACGCGAATTCAGCTTTGAACAAGTGATCGATATCTGTGGTATCGATTATTTCGCCTGGGGTGAGACCGAGTGGGCGACGCAGGAAACAACCGGAACGGGGTTCAGCCGTGGCGTACAGGCCAATACGGCGGAGCGCCTGTCAGGGTTGGAGGAAGAACTGTCGACAGAGACGCTGCAACAAGACCAGCGCTTTGCGGCGGTGTATCACCTGCTGTCAATACGCAATAACGTGCGTTTGCGCATCAGGGTATTTGCTGAAGACGACCAGTTGCCGGTAATTCCTTCGGTACTGGACATCTGGAGCAGCGCCAACTGGTATGAGCGCGAGGCGTTCGACCTGTATGGCATCCTGTTTGAAGGCCATCCGGATTTGCGGCGCATTCTTACCGATTACGGTTTTATCGGGCACCCGTTCCGCAAGGATTTCCCGCTCAGCGGTAATGTGGAAGTTCGCTATGACCCTGAAAAGAAGCGGGTGGTCTATCAACCCGTCAGCATCGAGCCGCGCGTGCTGGTGCCGAAGGTGATTCGTGCACGGGCCGGTGAAGGTGTAACAGCCGATGAACCCGTGATAGAAGAATCCGCTGGCGAGGGTAAATAATGGGGGCAGGTTTGAATGGCGCTGAATCAAGCCGAAAAAACTCCTCATCGCGGAGGATGCTCGTCATTGCGAGTCGCGCCAGCGACGCGGCAATCTCATTCGGCTGCCTCTATCAGCGAAACAACGCCCGATGTTCGATGCACCGTTTGGGAGATTGCTTCGCTTTGCTCGCAATGACGGGTTTTTTCGGCTTGAGTCAGTGCCATTCAGGGCAGATTTCAAATCTGTCCCTTGGTTGGAATTATGCCTGAAATCAGAAATTACACATTGAACTTCGGTCCCCAGCACCCCGCTGCACACGGTGTGTTGCGTATGGTGCTGGAACTGGACGGTGAAACCGTGCAGCGTGTCGATCCGCACATCGGCCTGCTGCATCGCGCGACTGAAAAGCTGGCGGAGAGCAAACCGTATAACCAGAGCATCGGTTACATGGACCGGCTCGATTACGTATCCATGATGTGCAACGAGCACGGTTACGTCATGGCCATCGAAAAGCTGCTGGGTATCGAAGTGCCGCTTCGCGCCCGGTATATCCGCGTGATGTTCGACGAGATCACCCGTCTGCTCAATCACCTGTTGTGGCTGGGTGCGCACGGGCTGGACGTCGGCGCCATGACGGCGTTTCTGTATACCTTCCGTGAACGCGAAGACCTGATGGACGCCTACGAGGCCGTGTCGGGCGCACGTCTGCACGCGACCTATTACCGGCCGGGCGGTGTTTACCGCGATCTGCCGGACCGCATGCCGCAATACCAGCCGTCCAGGTGGCACAGCCGGAGCGATGTCGACCGCATGAACGGCAACCGCCAGGGCTCCTTGCTGGATTTCCTCGACGATTTTGTCGCGCGTTTCCCGGCCTGTGTCGACGAATATGAAACGCTGTTGACGGACAACAGGATCTGGAAACAGCGCACCGTGGATATCGGTGTGGTTTCCCCGGAACGCGCCAAACAGCTCGGCCTGACCGGGCCCATGCTGCGCGGCTCGGGTGTCGCATGGGACCTGCGCAAGAAACAGCCCTACGAAGTCTATGACCGGGTGGATTTCGATATCCCCGTAGGCGTCAACGGCGATTGTTATGATCGTTACCTGGTGCGCATCGAGGAAATGCGCCAGTCCAACCGTATCATCAAACAGTGTATCGACTGGCTGCGTGTGAACCCCGGGCCGGTCATGGTGGGCGATCACAAGGTGGCGCCGCCACCGCGTGAAGAAATGAAGCAGGATATGGAAGCGCTGATCCATCACTTCAAACTGTTTAGCGAAGGCTACTGTGTGCCGGAGGGTGAAGTGTATGCCGCGCTGGAACACCCCAAGGGCGAGTTCGGTATCTACCTGGTGTCCGATGGCGCCAACAAGCCCTACCGGGTGAAGATCCGCGCGCCGGGCTTTGCGCACCTGTCCGCTATGGGCGAAATGGCGCACGGCCACATGCTGGCCGACGTGGTTGCCATTATCGGCACCATGGATATTGTATTTGGTGAGATTGACCGCTGATGAGTACTCCGACACCCGTGACAGACGACAGGCAGCTGCCGCAGGCAGTGCGCGACGTGATCGATAGCTGGCTGAAAAAGTATCCGCAGGACCAGAAACAGTCCGCGGTGGTGACCGCGCTGTTTACCGCGCAGGAGCACGGTGAAGGCTGGCTGACCCGCGAAATGATGGACAGCGTGGCCGACTACCTGGGCATGCCGCCGGTGTCGGTCTACGAAATCGGTACTTTCTACTCCATGCTGGAACTGGAGCCTGTAGGGCGCAATATCGTGGCGGTGTGCAACAACATTTCCTGCATGCTGTGCGGCGCGGATGACATCATCGCGCACATTGAAAACAGGCTGGGTATCAAGTGGGGCGGCACCACGGCTGACGGGCGCATTACTCTGAAGAAGGAAGAGGAGTGCCTGGCGGCCTGTATCGGCGCGCCCATGATGACCGTGAACGGTCACTATTACGAGAACCTGACCACCGAAAAGGTGGATCAGATTCTGGACGGGCTGGAGTAGGGTATGACCAACCAGGTCTGTTTTACCACATTGAAATTCGACCAGCCGTGGACGCTGGAGAACTATCTCAGCATCGGCGGTTACGACGCCTGGAAGAAGATACTCGCGGAAAAGACCCCGCAGGAAGAAGTGATCGAGATCGTCAAGAGCTCCGGCCTGCGCGGCCGTGGCGGCGCGGGTTTCCCCACCGGGCTGAAGTGGAGCTTCATGCCGCGCACTGCGCCGGGGCAGAAATATATCGTCTGTAATTCGGACGAGTCCGAACCGGGTACCTGCAAGGACCGCGACATTATCCGTTTCAACCCGCACGCGCTGATCGAAGGCATGGCGATTGCCGGTTACGCCATGGGCGCGACAGTGGGCTACAACTACATGCGCGGCGAGTTCCACCACGAGCCGTATGAACGTTTCGAGCAGGCGTTGAAGGAAGCCCGCGAGGCCGGTCTGCTGGGACAGAACCTGAAGGGTTCCGGTATCGATTTCGAGTTGCACAGCCACCTGGGCGCGGGCGCCTATATCTGCGGTGAAGAAACCGCGCTGCTGAATTCGCTGGAAGGCAAAAAAGGCCAGCCGCGCTTCAAGCCGCCGTTCCCGGCCAACTTCGGCCTGTACGGCAAGCCGACCACCATCAACAATACCGAAAGCCTGGCTTCGGTTCCCGCCATACTGCGTAACGGCGGCGAGTGGTTCCTGAACCTCGGCCGTCCCAATAACGGCGGCGAGAAGATCTGGTGTGTGTCCGGCCACGTCAACAAGCCCGGTAACTACGAGATACCGCTGGGCGCGCCGTTCAAGGACCTGCTGGAACTGGCGGGCGGCGTGCGTACCGGTCACAAGCTCAAGGCCGTGATTCCCGGCGGCTGTTCCATGCCGGTGATGCCCGCCGAGCTGATCATGAACACTGACCTGGACTATGATTCACTGTCAAAGGCGGGCTCGGCGCTGGGTTCCGCCGGGATGATCGTGATGGACGACAGTACCTGCATGGTCAAGGCGCTGATGCGCATTTCGCGCTTCTATTACGCGGAATCCTGTGGCCAGTGCACGCCGTGCCGGGAAGGTTGCGGCTGGATGTACCGCGTTATCAGACGCATCGAGGAAGGGCAGGGCACGATGGAGGATATCGACCTGCTGGCGAGCGCGGCGGGACAGATAGAGGGCCATACCATTTGTGCTTTCGGTGATGCCGCGGCCTGGCCGGTGCAGAGTTTCATCAAGCATTTCCGCCACGAGTTCGAATACCACGTACAGCATAAAAACTGCATGCCCGGTACCAGCAGTCACCGCGCGCCCGGTGGTAAAGGGGCCGCTGCATGAGCGCCAGTCCGGACACGGTGGCAGAAGACATGCTCACGGTCGAGATCGACGGTGTCGAGTACCAGGCGCGCAAGGGCGCCATGATTATCGAGGTCACTGACGACAACGCTATCAGCGTGCCGCGCTTCTGCTATCACAAGAAGCTGCCGGTGGCGGCCAACTGCCGCATGTGCATGGTGGAAGTCGAGAAAGCGCCCAAGCCCCTGCCGGCCTGTGCGACGCCGGTGATGGACGGCATGAAGATAAGCACGCACTCTGCTTACGCCAAAAAGGCCCAGCGTGCGGTGATGGAGTTCCTGCTCATCAATCACCCGCTGGACTGCCCGATCTGTGACCAGGGCGGAGAATGCGAATTGCAGGATGTCGCGCTCCAGTACGGCCGCGGTGTCTCGCGCTTCAGTGAAAAGAAGCGGGTGGTCAGGGAAAAGAATTTCGGCGCATTGATCGCCTCCGATATGACGCGCTGCATCCATTGCACGCGTTGCGTGCGCTTCCTGCAGCATGTTGCCGGTTTCAAGGAAATGGGTGGCATGGGGCGCGGCGAGAATGTCGAGATCGGTACCTGGGTCGAACACAATATCGGCTCGGAACTGTCGGGAAATATCATCGATGTGTGCCCGGTCGGCGCGCTGACATCGAAGCCGTTCCGTTTCACGGCGCGCGCCTGGGAGATGTTGCAGGCGCCTGCGCTTGCGCCGCACGATTGCGTCGGCTCCAACCTGTTCCTGCACACCCGTAACGGCCGTTTGATGCGTGCGGTGCCGCGCGACAACGAGGCCGTGAATGAAGTCTGGCTGTCGGACCGCGACCGTTTTTCCTACCAGGGCGTCAACAGCGACGAACGCCTCGATCAGCCCATGATCAAAAAGGCCGACGGCTGGCAGACAGTGGAATGGGAGGAGGCGCTGCACGTCGTGGCGCAGGCCCTGCGCGAACGTGTCGCCGGCCAGGGCGCCGGACAACTCGGCGTGCTGGTTTCGCCGGGTGCGACGCTGGAAGAACAGGCGCTGGTCGCTCAGCTCGCCGCAGGACTGGGTGTCAGCAATATCGATCACCGCCTGCGCCAGAGCGATTACAGCGGGCAGCAGGAGCAGCCGGTGTTCCCTTTCCTCGGGCAGAGCATCGAGGAACTGGAAAGCAACGATGCGATCCTGGTTGTCGGTGGCAACCCGCGCAAGGACCAGCCGATTATCGGCCACCGTATACGCAAGGCGGCCCAGGCCGGCGCCGGCGTGATGTTCATCAACTCCGTTGATTATGAATATACCTTTGCCGCTGCGCACAAGGCCATTGTCACGCCGGCGCGCATGGTGCAGTCGCTGGCGGGTGTGGCGGCAGCCTTGCTGCAGAGCAAAAAGGCGCGCGCGCCGCAGGACTTGCAGGCCGTCATTGACCAGACCCTGCCGGATGCCGGCGAGCAGGCGATCGCGGCGACCCTGAGCGAAGCCGGGCAGGCCACCATCCTGCTGGGCCTGGAAGCCGCTATGCACCCGTCGTTTTCGGTGTTGCGCGCGCTGGCGATACTGGTCGCTGAACTGGGTGGCGCCAGGGTCGGTTTCCTGTCCGATGGCGCAAACAGCGCAGGCGCCTGCCTCGCCGGTGTGTTACCGCACCGTGGTGTCGGGGGCGCGGCAAGGGCTGCTGCGGGCCTGACGGCCGCGCAGATGATCGACCAGCCGTTGAAGAATTATTTTCTGCTGGGTGTCGAGCCCGAGTTCGATTGCGCCAACGGCGCACAGGCGCTGTCCGCCATGCAGCAGGCCGAGTTTGTCGTGGCGATGACACCCTTTGTGAGCGAGCGCCTGCGCGATTACGCCGATGTGCTGTTGCCCATGAACTGTTATGCGGAAACCTCCGGCACCTTTGTGAACTGCGAAGGCCGCTGGCAGAGTTTTGCCGCGGTATCGCGCGCGCCGGGCGACAGCCGGCCGGGCTGGAAAATACTGCGCGTGCTGGGCAACCTGCTGGAGCTGGATGGCTTCGACCAGTCCTCGTCGGAACAGGTGCGGGATGCGTTGAGTGAACAGCTTAAGGATGTGAACGTGGATAACACGCAGGCAGGCGAAGCGGTCGATACGCCGGCAGACGGCGACGGCCTGCAACGTATCGGCCACCTGCCGATGTACGCCGTGGATAACCTGGTGCGCCGTGCAGTCGCCCTGCAGCAGACGCCGGATGCCGATGTGTCCGCGCTGTGCCTGCATTCCGCCGATGCGGCCAGGCTGGGCCTGGCCGGGGGCGACAGGGCATCCGTGCGCCGGGACGGGCAGGCAGTCGAACTCGATGTCATTATCAATGATCGCGTAGCCGAAGGTGCGGCGCTGGTATCGATGGCGATAGAAGCAAGCCTCGGGCTGGGTGCGCCATTCGGAATGCTACAGGTAAAAAAGGCATAACAGGGGACCATGACCGAGACAACCCTCATCGACTGGATCATCACGGGCGCATTCATCCTCGCCAAGATCCTGATCATCGTCATACCGCTGATGCTCAGTGTCGCCTACCTGACCTACGCCGAACGCAAGATCATCGGCTACATGCAGTTGCGCATCGGTCCCAACCGCGTCGGGCCGCGCGGCTGGCTGCAGCCGATCGCCGACGCGGTCAAGTTGATGTTCAAGGAAATCATTATTCCTTCGAAGTCCAACCCCTACCTGTTCGTGATCGCGCCGACCCTGGTAATCGCGCCGGCGCTGGCGGCCTGGGCCGTGGTGCCGTTCTCGGACGGCCTGGTACTGGCGGATGTGGATGCCAGTCTCCTGTATATCCTGGCGCTGACTTCGATCGGTGTGTACGGCGTTATCATTGCCGGCTGGGCGTCCAATTCCAAGTACGCCTTTCTCAGTACCATGCGCAGCGCGGCGCAGATCGTGTCCTATGAAATCGCCATGGGCTTCGCGCTGGTCGGGGTGCTGATGGCGGCCGGCAGCATCAACCTCGGCGACATCGTAATGGCGCAGCAGGGAAGTTTCCTGCACTGGTACTGGCTGCCGTTGCTGCCGTTGTTCGTGATTTACTTCGTTTCCGGCGTCGCCGAGACCAATCGCGCGCCCTTTGACGTGGCGGAAGGCGAGTCGGAAATCGTCGCCGGCTTCCACGTGGAATACTCGGGTATGGCGTTTGCCGTGTTCTTCCTCGCCGAGTACGCCAACATGATCCTGGTGGCGACACTGGCCGCACTGATGTTCATGGGCGGCTGGCTGTCGCCGTTCGAAGGCATCCCGGTGCTGGAACCCATGTTCAACTGGGTGCCCGGCATGGTCTGGCTGATAGCGAAAACGGCGCTGTTCCTGTTCTGCTATCTCTGGTTCCGCGCCACCTTTCCGCGCTATCGTTATGACCAGATCATGCGCCTGGGCTGGAAGGTGTTTATACCGATAACCATTGTCTGGCTGGCTATCGAGGGCGCTGCTGTTGTCGGCGGCCTCGGCCCCTGGTTCGATTGAGGCATATGACATGATTCCCGCCATCAAACACCAAGTAAAAAGCCTGTTCCTGTGGGAGCTGCTCAAGGGTATGCAGCTGACCGGCAAGCACCTGTTCTCGAAAAAGATCACTGTACAGTACCCGGAAGAGAAGACCCCCCAGTCACACCGCTTCCGTGGACTGCATGCCCTGCGCCGCTACCCGAACGGCGAAGAGCGCTGCATTGCCTGCAAGTTGTGCGAGGCCGTGTGTCCGGCACTGGCCATCACCATCGAGGCCGGGCCGCGCGATGACGGTACGCGCCGTACCACGCGTTACGAGATTGACCTGTTCAAATGCATTTTCTGCGGCTTCTGCGAGGAATCCTGCCCGGTGGATTCCATTGTGGAAACGCGTGTGTACGAGTATCACTTTGAAAACCGCGGTGAAAATATCATGACCAAGGAAAAGCTCCTGGCCATGGGTGACAAACACGAAGAGCAGATAGCAGCGGACCGCGCTGCCGATGCGATGTTCAGGTAGACATGATGGCTTTTGAGAAAATCGTTTTTTACCTGTTTGCAGCGATCCTGGTGTATGCCGCCACGCGCGTCATTACCGTGCGCAACCCGGTGCACGCGGCCCTGCACCTGGTGCTGGCGTTTTTTACCTGCGCCGCCCTGTGGCTGTTGCTGGAAGCCGAATTCCTCGCCATTACGCTGGTGCTGGTCTACGTGGGGGCGGTGATGGTGCTGTTCCTGTTCGTGGTGATGATGCTGGATATCAATACGTCGCCCGTCAGGGAAGGTTTTATCAGGTACCTGCCGGTGGGACTGTCGGTTGCCGGCCTGATGCTGTTCGAGATGTACCTGGTGGTGCGCAGCAAATACTTTAACGCCGAACATATGCCGACCCCCGACCCGCGCGGGGCGGATTCCAGCAATACCCGCGAACTCGGCAGCGTGT
>JBHHXO010000044.1:0-17666 GCA_046757125.1 Thiogranum sp. | reverse complement strand
GTTTCAATCGGGCAACTGACTGCACTTGTTTTTTGGAGAAAAAAATCAGCGACCGGTTATCAAAACGTTCGCCGCGCCTGATCTCGATCTGGTTGAGAATCCAGTCGGAAACCGCATAAAGAAATATGGCGGCAACCGTGTAATAAAGCATTTCCATTATCAGCACCCGATGCAAGGCTGGACTATTTTAAAAGGATACCACAATGCTCAAAACAGAAAACAGGCAGTGGGGCCGGAACCTGTGATAGCAAAGGATATCCACGTCTCGTTCGTGCTCATCACCTTCGTTCTGTTTTTTATCCGTGGCGTATGGATGATCATTGACTCGGAAATCCTGCAGCGCAAGTGGACCCGGCGGGTGCCACCGGTAATCGATACGGTATTGCTGGCGAGCGCTATCGTCCTGTCCGTCACTATTCACCAGTACCCCTTTGTGCATGCCTGGTTGACAACCAAGGTCGTACTTCTCTTCGTCTATATAGGTCTTGGCATGCTGGCGCTGACGTACGGAAAATCAAAAGCGGTTCGGGTAAGCGCCTGGCTCGCTGCACAACTCTGTTTTTTCTACATCGCCGCTGTGGCAATCACCAAAAACCCCCTGGTACTGTCGTGAAAAATATTATCCGCTGCGGATGTACCGCAACCCTTTTCGCCCTGCTCGCCGCCTGCGGCAACCCCAACCAGCGGCTGGATGAGCACCTGTTCTATGACGGGCCGCAGTTCAAACTGAAAGTTGTGCGTTATTACCGCAACATTCCGTTCAACCAGCTGGGCGAGCACGCGGTTGTAATGTGCCGGTCGGAAAACACCACGGAATTCCCGGCACACGAACAACAGGATGCCGGGTGGCGGATGCTCGGGGCGGGGGATGCACAGGGAAGCGAAACCGCAGAGGAAGCCGCACTGGGGGTGAAGGACGACTACGAAATATTCGACGACCATACCCTGATCGCGAAAATGAATGTTTTCAATATCAGCTTTGACGCCTGCGGACATTTCATCAACTGGGATCCGAGCCGCTTGCCGCCGGCCCTGATCGACCCGCTGGAGAAACCGGATTCCTGTGCGCCCAACGGCCCGGCCGACTGCCGCTACTACGATTTCAAGGGAGCACGTGCGCCGCGCTACGAGCAGATTCGTGTGGCCGGTAACGGCCAGGTCAGCTTTACGGCCAGCACCCCGACTTTCAGGGATGTTGAATTGCTGCGCGTTCAAACCAGAAACAATGGTGCCGTGTGGCATGTGGAAACCGTGGGGCTGCATGGTGCGAATTGCCGTCAGGAGAACCCGGGGTGCGCCAAGGAGCAGAGACTGGAGCCGGACACTATCCGCTCACTGTCAGTGTCGTCACTGGAAAACGGAATGGATGACATCAGCCTGGCGGACTGGCTCGAATCCGGACTGCCTCCGCGCAGCATGGTGATATGGCCGGACGCATTGACCACCTGCAGCAAACAACGCTGCGCTGAAATCCGTTTTAGCGACAGCGAGGGCAACAACGGCACGCTCTATATCGCCATGGGCACGGATTCCGAACCGGGGCCGGGCACAGCATCATTCCATTCGGGGATATACAGCCAGGGCGACAACTCCCTGGCAATTGAATCACTGGCGGGCTTGCGCGAAGCCCTGGCCGGCACGGCAAGGTAGTTTATGCTTCAGCTCAACCCTTTGCTCTGAAAGAATTCCCTGTACTTGTAATCGATTTCGTTGATGTGATGGTAGAGCCAGTCCCACAGCAGGCTGCTCATTTTCTTCTTGAACCTGATATTCCGGTTATTGATCTCTGACTGCATCTTCAACATCTCCGCAGAGAATTTATCGTGCAGTTTCTTGTGCGCGGCATAGTCCGGGTAACCGTGCTCGCGCATCAACGCCTCTTCTTCCGAAAAGTGCTTTGCCACGTAGCGCATGATCTTGCTGAACAGTGCATCGATACGGCGCCAGTCCTGGTTAGTGGGTTCGCGCGTCGACAATTCATCCACGATCAAACTGAACTCCACGGCATAACTCGCCAGCCGCAGGTGCTGTTTATTGATCTCGGCTATGCCCACTTCCTTCAACAGGCAATGCGAACTATCCCTGGCAGCAGAACTCTTGAAACCAAACATGGTATACCTCCGAACAGATTCCGACCGGGCGCCGAACCGGATTGCCAGCCGGCATCCTCTGCAACTTTCCGCAGGCATTATACTAGCATAACGCCCGCCGGGATTCGCTTCGGCCTATACAGGAAGTGTTAGGGCCTAACTATGGACATAAGCCCACCCGTCGATCAACTCTGTGTGTCCGCCATACAACCGCTGCGGATAGGTTTGCGTGGGCCAGTACACAAAGGTATCGTGGTTCAGCAAACCGGTCGGGCAATCGATGCGCAACTCCCAGGCTGCGCCCCGCACAACCCGGGTACCGTCGGGAGGCCCAAGCAGGGGCTCAAACACCTCTCTCGGCATGCCGTGCAGGCGATAGGTCTCGGACAGGGCCAGCGCCATACCGATGCGCTGCCGTGCTTCTTTCCAGCGCGTTGACTCGAACTCCTCCGGCTCACTGTCTTTCGGCATCCGGTCGATGAGGGCGCTGGTAATGTTCCCCCTGGCATCCAGGTTGAACACCAGGATCGCGTGCCCGGGATCACCATCGCTGTACCGGCTCTTCCCGGCGAGGGGCCGGCCCCGCACCGGGCCCAGGTCATACCACACGATCGATCCGTGTTTATGCGTGAGGGAGCGGTATTCGAGGTCGTTGCATTCCTGTAACCCCGTGGCCGGCAGTTCTTCCAGATACCTGGGGACAATGTCGTCGAACGCCGCCGGCGAATGCCCGACGGCGGTCGTATAGGCATTGATTGCCCGTATCAGCGGTTCGACACGTGCCGCTGCTTCCTGGAAACGCACCTTGCGCACTTCCCAGTCCTGCAGGGCAGCGCGATCCGGCAGCACCAGGTACCCGACACCGGCAAGCACAATGGCCAGTGCAGACAATACGAGCAGTAAACGGCCCGCTTTCATCAGTCAAATTTCTGCGCCAGGAAAAGCGCTTTAATCTTTTCCACCGCTGCCTCGTCTGCCGGGAAAAAGGTTGCCGCCATGACGAACTTCCCGTTACGAGCCTGCCCGGACAACTTGTCATTTCTCAGGGCTGCCTGCAGATTCTCTTCCGCTTTTTCGGCATCCTTGAACCTGAACAGGGAAATGATACGCGTACTCGCATACTTTGCGATCGCGTATTCCATGACGTATTCCATATCCTCGTTGAAGGGCGGCCTTATCAGCACGGATCCATCGACGCCTTCCGCCTTTAACTCGTCGATAAACGCATTCAGTTCAACCGGCGTGCTTACACTCTCCTCGCTGCACCCGGTCAGCAGGAGCAGCGGGACGAGCAGACTTATCAGGAAACCTTTCATCTTTGTTTATCCTTGCGAAACCTGGCAGGACTATGAACTCCCGCACCGTGAACTACAAACAGCCGGGCACGAGGTTCAGCCTGGCAGCCCGCGAATTACCCGGTATTTTCGTAAATCGGGCCTGCAAATACAATTCCACCCCCCTTGACTACGCCGGCGCGTAGGATTCTCATAGACGATACAGGATCTCCAAAAGGACCACTTCAATGGGCAGCACCAACAACTGGCTGGCACACGAACACTCGATGTATGAAAGCCTCCTGTCCCGGTGTGTGGAAGCGGTCGAAATCGAGGACTGGAAAACCGTCGATAAACTGTTCAGGCGAATGATCACCCACCTGAAACGGCATATGGCCCTGGAAGAAGAGGTGCTGTATCCCGCCTACGAAGCCGAGGCTCATGCACCGCAGGGCCCGACAGGCGCATTGCGGGAGGAACATGACCATATTGTGCGTCTTGTTACGGATATGGTGCGCGTCATAACAACCAGGGACTCGGACTATGTTACTGAATGCCTGGTCCAGCTGGAAAAGCAGATGATAAAGCATCATGAAAAGGAAGAGGACATCTTTCTGCCCATGGCGAGCCATATCCTGGAGGAAAAACGGGAGGTGATTTCGCGACAACTCGCTGAATTCGACGTATCGAATTCAGGCAGGAAATGGGACATCTGAATAAAATATGATAACGGGGAGGGGTTTCCCCCTCCCCGTCTCGGTACAACCCTAATCAGTAAACATCATAAGTCGTGTTGTGCAGGTTGAACTTCCCGGTCGGGGTCACCAGGCGCTTGTCCTTGATGACCGCCTTCAGCTTGCGGGTCTTGTCATCCACGATCACGATGGCTGATTCCTCTTCCTTGCCGCTCCAGACCGAGAACCAGACCTCGTCACCGGCCTTGTTGTACTCCGGCTGAACGACGCGCTTCGGCCCCTTGTCCTTGAGACCGGCCCATTCGCCAATCGGCAGGACTTCAAACCCCTTGTCGGGATTATTGACGTCAAACACCGCGATACTCTGGCTGATCTTGCTGTCCGGGTTCAGCGTTGTATCCACCCACAGGTTGCTGGATTTTGGATGCGATTTGACAAACAGCGATCCACCACCCTGCCCCTCCAGGGTACGCACCACCTTCCAGGCATGCTCCTTGTGCTTGACGGGATCGGTACCTATAAAAGTCACGTTGGCATTACCCAGCGCACTGGTCACCCAGACCGGGCCGTACTTCGGATCGTTCAGGTTGGCGCCACGACCCGGGTGCGGGATCTCCGTAACATCCACCAGCGCGGTCAATTCCTGCTTCCTGGAATCGATCACCGCGATCTTGTTGGACTTGTTGGCCGCGGTCATGAAGTAACGGTGCGTGGAGTCCCAGCCACCATCGTGCAGAAAACGGGCTGCGCCGATGGTGGTGATCTTGAGGTTATCGATATCCTCGTAGTTGACCATCAGGACCTTGCCGGTTTCCTTCACGTTGACGATGAACTCGGGATGCTCGTGCGAACCCACAATGGCTGCCACGCGGGGTTCCGGGTGATACTCCTGGGTATCCACTGTCATACCACGCGTGGAGACGATCTGCTTCGGCTCCAGCGTTTCACCGTCCATGATGACGAACTGCGGCGGCCAGTAAGCACCCGCAATCGCGTACTTGTCTTCATAGCCCTTGTACTTGGAAGTCTCGACAGAGCGCGCCTCGAGCCCGATCTTGATTTCGGCCACATTGTCGGGCGTCTTCATCCACAGGTCGATCAGGTTGATCCTGGCGTCGCGACCGATGACAAACAGGTAACGGCCCGAAGTCGAATAACGCGAGATATGCACCGCGTAGCCGGTATCGATGATATTAATGATCTTCTTGCTGTCACCATCGATCAGCGCAATCTGGCCGGCATCACGCAGCGTTACCGAGAACAGATTATCCAGGTTGTAATTGTTCATCTTCTTCCCGGGACGCTTCTTGGGATCGACCAGCAGCTTCCAGCTGTCCTTCATTTCCGCCATACCGAACTCCGGGGGAACCGGCGGTTCGTGCTGCAGATACTTGGCCATGAGCGTCACTTCATCCGGCGTGAGCGCGCCGGTCTTGCCCCAGCTCGGCATACCGGCCGGGGAGCCGAAGTCGATGAATACTTTCAGGTAATCGGTACCCTTTCCAAGGGTAATGTCCGGCGTCAACGGCTTGCCCGTCGCGCCCTTGCGCAGCACGCCGTGACAACCCGCGCAGCGCTCGAAGTAAATCTGTTTTGCCTTGGCAAATTCCTGCTCTGTCAGCGGCGGCGCACCAGGCGTCACCACATCTTTGGATTCCAGGTGTTCCGGAACCGGCGCACCCTTGTAGGCCCTTTCTCCCGGGGTCGTGCCGGGATGCTCAGAGTCTTTGGCAGCCTGGACACCCAGCGCCAGAACCGAGAGCACACCAAAAACCGCACAACGCAAAATCGCAACGTTCGCCATATCTCATCTCCTCCTGATTAGTTATAGATTACTTATCCCCCAAACTGCAACTTACCTGCATCCATGCGCGTTGACCTTGATTAAAATCAAGACTTATGCCCCAAAGCATTATTTTTCTGCAGTGCGTGTCTTCCCGGAGTGCGAAGCCTGCTTCTGTTCCAGGGCCGCCCTGCTTTTCTCTCTCCTGATGCGTTTTTCCGATAGCGGCGGGCAGTGGTGGTCGTCCCAGTACGTCAGCTGGCAATCCAGGCAGTAGTGACACTCGTTGGGATTGATCTCGCCGGTCGGCCGGATCGCCTGCACTTCGCACTGCCTGGCACAGATCTGACAGGGACGACCACACTCCTTGCGCCGCCGCAACCAGTCGAAAATACGTAACGGCGCGGGTATCGCCAGGGCGGCCCCGAGCGGACAGAGGTACTTGCAGAAAAACTTGCGGCTGAAAACCGCTACCACCAGCAACGCAACGGCGTAAGCCAGGTAAATACCGTCACGCCTGAAGTGCATTACAATCACCGTTTTGAACGGCTCCACCTCGGCGGCCTTGGCCGCGTAACCGATAGACTGCAGGGACAGGCCCAGCAGGGCAACGAAGATAACGTATTTCAACGCCGTCAGCCGTTCGTGCACGACATCGGGAAACCGGTACTCCGGAAGCTTCAGGCGCCGCGCAACCTTGTGAATCAGTTCCTGCAGGGCGCCGAAGGGACACAGCCAGCCGCAATATACGCCGCGCCCCCACAGCAACAGCGTCAGCGCCACAAAGCTCCACAGGATAAATATCAGGGGGTCGACCAGGAAGGACTGCCAGGTAAACTGATGAACAACGGAAGATATAAAGGTCAGCACGTGAATGACCGAAAGCTGGGCGAGCGTATACCAGCCTATGAACAACAGGGTGAACAAAAGATAACCGTTACGGATAAACCTCAGCAACTTCGGGCGGCGTGTCAGCCAGTCCTGGAACAGCAGGATGAAGACCAGCACCCCGAGCGCAGCACCCAACACGACAACCTGCCAGAAACGCTCGCGCCACACAGACGCCCAGAAGGGCTCGCTGGTTTCGCCCAGCCACCAGGCCGGCGCCTGCTTTTTCGGTGCCGGAACCGGTACCACCGGGTGCGGCGTTATCCTGGCCCCTTCGGTCTGTAACGGAATGCCGCGCGAATCAGCGACCTTCTTTACCGCCTTCATGATCGTTGCGTTCATGACCATCGCGGTGATACTGGCACCGGTAATACCATCGATAGTCACATAGCCTTCGCGCTCCGCACCGCCCAGTTTGACGCGATCCTCTACCGTGATGTCTCCGTACTGGTAGATGAAGTATTTCAGGTCCAGCTCGGACACGCCCGCATCCAGAATGGGTTCCGAATGTTCGGTAATCGCGACACCGGTAATCCAGCCATCGAGATCGATCCCGACCAGCAGGGTAATGGGTTCCCCGGAATAAGCCGGGATGGGCGCGATATCCGAAGTGCGCAGGACATAACCCAGCAGGTGGCCGCCTTTATAGACCTGCGCGGCCGGCGGGTCACCTTCGAACTCCCCCACCCTGTCCGCCTGCGGGAAATATTTCCTGGCCAGATTATCGACGGAATCGGCGGCAGCGTTATTGATTGAACCCAGCAATGCCACTATCCATACAACGAACCACGCCGGCATCAAGCGGCGCGCCCGTGTATCAGAAAAGCGAACGAATCTGCCGGAACTGTTCAACGATGGTATCGGGGTCGTGTGGGGAAGAGAATGCAGCCAGCAGCTGCCCGTGTGGATCGACCAGGAAAATCGAACTGGTGTGGTTGACCAGGTACTCGCCGGACGCCGTTTCCGGCTCCACCATGTAACCCGCGCCAAACTGACGGGTCAGGCCGTCTATCTCCTGCTGCGTACCGGTAACACCCAGGAAGGCGTCATTGAAGTACTTCAGGTAACTCTCCAGGACATCCGGGGTATCACGCCGTGGATCCACGGAAACGAAAACAACCTGTATGTTTGACAAACCCTGGGGATCACCCTGCAGCCGTTTAACCACCCCGGTCAGGGTTGAGAGCGTGGTCGGGCAGATGTCAGGGCAATAGGTGTAGCCGAAAAAGACAAGACTCCATTTGTTCTTGAGGCGCTCCAGGTCGAATGGTTGCCGGTACTGGTCAGTCAGCTCGAAATTGTGCAGCGGTCGTGGTTCGGGGCGGAGCACGCCCAGGAGTTCCGGCGGCACGGTCTTGCCCGGCTGCATCCAGAAAAACACGGCTGCCATCAACAGAACCCAGAAAAGGAAAACAACAAGCGTTCCATAAGGTCTGGGCGTTGTTTCGGGCATACCGGCTATCAGCTCCTATTTCCCGGCCTTGCGCCACTGCCTGATGGCCCAGACCAGAAAGACCGTCACCAAGAGTACATCAACGGCTATGCCGATGGAAAAGAAAACCGTCAAATCCTCCCGGCCGTCACCGATCGCCACTTCCGCCGCTCGCCCGGCAACAGCCCCGTCACTCTCCACCCCGGCGCCGGTCACCGTCAGCGGGCTACCCGGAGGTGATGATTGTTGCAGGCCTGCGGAATTCGCTTCGCTCATGCGTGCTCTTCATGCATAACACTGTTCGCTATCCGTTCTTCATAGACAACCAACAGCTGTAATATATCGTCTCTTGCACTGGCAGGAGACTATAACGATTTGAAAATAAAACCACCAGTCTGCTTTTTTGACATTTTCGTCCAACCCGTATATTAAAGGGTGCCCTGATCAATTCGTCATGCTGGTGTATGCTGGCATCCAGGGTGTTGAAAACCCTGGATCCCGGCATGCGCCGGGATGACGAAAAACGAATCAATCAGAGATTCCTAAACAATAGCTTTGTGCCCACAGACTCGCCCGTCACAACGGCACTCCCACAACGATAACGCAGGCCAATGACAGACAGAAAAAAAACGGGCAGCCTCTTCACCCTCCTTGTCTTTACAGCACTGATACTGACGCTGGCAGCGGTCCTGTTGAGCGCCTACCTGCGCCTGGAAAGCATCGGCCTGGGTTGCCAGGACTGGCCGGGCTGCTTCGGACAGATACCCGCGGCCCGTGATCACGGCCTGGTGCCCGCCACCAGGGCCGGTGCGGTACACCGGTTCACGGCCAGTCTGCTGGGCCTGGTCGTTGTTGCCATCACCCTGCTGGCACTGCGTGGCCGGCGGCCGGCAGCCGTTGGTATCGGCGCGCCACTGTCGGTCTTTGCCCTGACCGCGTTTCTGTCAGTGCTGGGATACAGCACACCGTCGCCGGACATACCTGCTGTCACATTCGGCAATCTTCTCGGCGGGATGGCGATGCTGGCACTGCTGTGGTGGATGAGCCAGCGTTCGGTTGAAAACATAGCCACCGGTAACAGCGCCGCGACGGCTTTAAGGCCCTGGGCATTGCTGGGCCTGCTCGTCGTGACCGCACAGATAGCACTGGGCGCCGTCACCAGCGCCACTTTTGCCGGGCCCGCCTGCACTGCGCTGCCCGGCTGTGGCGATGGCTGGGCATCCTTCACCAACCTCGTGCAGGGCCTTGACCTGTTTGCGACGCTTGGCACCGATGACCAGGGCAGGGTTATTACCGGCAGCGTACAGAAGACCCTGCACATGACACACCGCCTGGGCGCCGTGATGACTTTCCTGTACCTGGGCTGGCTGGCCCTCAGGGCGCTGCAACGGGACGACCGTTTGCGCAATACCGCTGTCAGCATCATCGTATTCATGGGCATACAGGCCGCGCTGGGTATTTCGGCTGTGCTCACCGAACTGCCGCTGCTGCTGGTGACCGCCCACAATGCAATAGCGGCGCTGCTGTTACTGGCTATAGTCAATCTCAATCACCTGCTGACGCCCACCGGAACCCCGACGCCTGCCGACCCGCCCGGCTGACATAAACCGCCGGGGAAATACCTCGGCATAGCTGCTATTATTGTTCGCAGGAGCTAACCATGCCGGAGTGTGTCAATGTTCGTGAAAAGCCTCATATCACAACTGACACGCCTGCTGGTCTTCAGCCTGCTGCTGGTTAACAGCGCAGCGGCGCAGGAAGCGCTGCTGCTTGGCATTCATCCCTACAAATCGGCCTCCAAGCTGATCGCGGCCTACACGCCGCTGGCCGATTACCTGGCTGAAAAGCTTCGCATCCCGGTCGAAGTCCGCATCAGCCGCGACTACCAGGCGCACATCGAACTCATCGGCGCGGACCGGCTGGACATCGCCTACATGGGACCGGCATCGTATATCACGCTGGTGAAGCACTACGGCAACAAACCGTTGCTGGCCCGCCAGGCCATTCACGGCAAACCGGAATTCCGGGGCGTTATCATCGCGCCGGCAACCAGCCCGCTCGCATCGCTGGACCAGTTGCGCGGCAAGCGCTTCGCCTTTGGCGATCCGAACTCAACCATGAGCCACCTGGTGCCACGCTATATGCTGTGGAAGGCTGGTGTCGACGCCGACGACCTGGGCGAATACCGTTTCCTTGGTTCGCACGACAATGTAGCACTGGCCGTGCTGGCCGGGGATTTCGACGCCGGCGCCGTCAAGGAAGCGGTTTTCCAGAAGTATGCCGAGCGCGGACTCAGGGCGCTGGCTGTCACACCCGCGCTGTCGGAGCACCTGTTCGTCACCAGCAGCCGGCTTGCACCGCAACGCGTGGAGCAACTGCGCAACGCGCTGCTGGAACTGAACCGCACGGACAATGGCCGGCATATCATGAACAGCATCAAACCCGGCATAACAGCCATGCTGCCGGTACAGGACAGCGACTACGACAACCTGCGCGACATCATGGAAGCATTGCGTAAACTCGGAATCGTTAAATAATGTCGACTGCGCTAAGCCGGACCAAACGTTCGTTCTACCGTTTCCTGCTTGTACTCGGCGCTTTCCTTGTCCTTGCCGACGCCCTCATCATCAGCCAGGTCTACCTGAACAGTCTCGAACACGAGCAGGAACACGCCGGCCACGAGACCCGCATATTCACGAAACTCATTGCCGAAGCCCTGACACGGGGTGACTACAGCAGTGTCGAATACATGGTCAGGCAATGGGCCCGGGAGCGGCAGGATATCGCCCACGTCGTCATCACGACCGCCAACGGGTTCACGCTGGCGGAATACCGGCGCGACACGGGCCGCAGCCCGTTGCGCCGCTACCACGAAAGCTTCGAATACGGCGACCAGGGCGAAGCCATCATCGACCTGGTACTGGATGTCAGCGACATCTACCGCCAGCTCACACAGCTGGTGGTGCAACTGGTGCTGTTTTCCATCCTGATCGCCGGCCTGCTGGGCTATTTCCTGCGCCAGGTGGCCATCCGCCCGCTGCAGGAGGAAATCACGGAGCACCGCCGCACCGGGCAGCAACTGGAACAGCGCACCCAGGCGCTGGCAGCTTCCAACAGTGAGCTGGAAGCCTACAGCTACTCCATGGCGCATGACCTGCGCACACCACTGCGCGCCATCACCAGTTTCAGCCAGATCCTGAAACTGGAAGCCGCGGACAAGCTCAGTGACGAGGAAAGGAACTATATCGATCGCATCGTCAGGGCCGGGCAGCGCATGGCGCAGCTGATCGACGAGCTGCTCGAACTGGCGCGCATCTCGCGCACGGAACTGCAGGTCTCGCGGGTCGATCTCGGCGAGCTCGCCAATGCCATCCTGGAACAACAGAAGCATGCCGGTCCGGAACGCAATGTGGACTGCACAATTGCACCGGACCTCGTGGTACAGGGTGACCCGAAACTGCTACGCGTGGCGCTGGAAAACCTGCTGGGCAATGCCTGGAAATACACCGGCAAGACCGGGCACGCAAATATCGAGTTCGGCACCACGCGCAGGGACGACCGGCGCATCTTCTACATCCGCGACAACGGCAGCGGGTTCGACATGCAGTACGCGGACAAGCTGTTCCAGCCGTTTCAGCGCCTGCACAACGCGGAGGATTTCGAGGGCACCGGGATCGGGCTCGCCAGCGTACAGCACATTATTCAGCGCCACGGGGGCAGCATCTGGGCCGAGGCCCAGCCCGGCCAGGGAGCCACCTTCTACTTCACCCTGCCCGACTGAGCGTCTGTTTTAGCTCGATCATCACCAGATTACTTATTTCCCCACTGACAGCGTTGTTTGCAAGGACACACTTCCAAATACGCCCGTAATTGCCGTTTTCTCCGCCCGGATGCAATATAATTCCCGTAATTTCAGTATCGAAAGCATAGAAAGGCATTGTGATGACCCGCAAGGATATGACCGCCAGCCTGAACCCGGACAAATATGCCAGGGGCACCGGTGCGCTACGCTCCCGGCGCCCCATCTACATGGATTATTTACCGCCCTGCAACGAAGCCTGCCCGGCCGGTGAAGATATCCAGGCCTGGCTCGACCTGGCCCAGGCCGGAAAATACCACGCCGCCTGGCAAAAACTCATCGAGAACAACCCCTTCCCGGCGATCCACGGGCGGGTTTGTTACCACCCCTGCGAAACGGCCTGCAACCGCACCTACACCGACAATGAAGTGAGCATCCATGCCGTCGAGCGCTTCCTTGGCGACATGGCGATGGAACAGGGCTGGAAACCGGAATTCACCACGCGCCCGGGGGGCAAACGGGTGCTGGTCGTGGGCGGCGGGCCGAGCGGCCTGGCGGCCGCCTACCACCTGACCCGCCTGGGCCACCAGGTCGATATTTTCGAGGCCGGCCCGGTGCTCGGCGGCATGATCCACTTCGGCATCCCGGCGTACCGCATGCCGCGCGCCGAGCTGAAACAGGAAATCAGCCGTGTCGAGGACATGGGCGTGAAATTTCACTGCAACCACCGGGTCAGCGATATACGCGGCGAAATGGCAAGCGGCAAATTCGACGCCGCCTTTGTTGCCGTGGGCGCCCACCTCTCCAAAAAGATCGATATCCCGGCGCGTGAAGCAAAGGGCATGATGGACGCAGTGAGCTTCCTGAAGAGTGTCGAGAACGGCGAGCCGGTACAGCTTGGCCGTCGCGTCGCCATATACGGCGGCGGCAATACCGCGATGGACGCGGCACGCGTCGCCAAACGCATGGGCGTGGACGAAGCGATGATTATCTACCGGCGTGACCGGGAGAATATGGCCGCCCACGATTTCGAGGCCGCCGAGGCCCTGGAAGAAGGCGTCAAGATCAACTGGCTGCGCACCATCAAGGAAATCGACGGCAGCACCATAGAAGTCGAGGTCATGGAACTGGGCGAGGACGGGCGCCCGCGACCCACCGGAAAATTTGAAAAACTGGAAGCCGACTCTTTGATTATGGCGGTCGGCCAGGATACCGATACGGGTTTCCTCGAACACGTGCCGGGTATCGAATTCAAGGCCGATGGCACCGTCATCGTGGGCCCGAACATGATGACCGGGGCCGAAGGCATTTTTGCCGGTGGCGACATGGTGCCGAGTGACCGCTCGGTAACGATCGCCACCGGGCACGGCAAAAAAGCCGCCCGTTACATCGACGCCTGGCTGCGCAACGAAACCTACACGCCACCGGAAAAACACCCGATTGTCGACCACGAAAAACTGCAGCTCTGGTATCGCACCAGCGCGCCCATGACCCGGCAGGAGCACCTGCCAATGGCGCAACGCATTGGCGGCTTCGAAGAAATTTTACAGGGTATCAGTGAGAAAGATGCCATCTACGAGGCCAGGCGCTGCCTCTCCTGCGGCAACTGTTTCGAGTGCGACGGCTGCTACGGTTCCTGCCCCGAGGGCGCCATCATCAAACTGGGCCCCGGTAAAAAATACCGCTACGACTACGCGCTGTGCACCGGCTGCGGCGTCTGCCAGGAACAATGCCCCTGCCACGCCATCGAGATGATCCCCGAATCCGCTGCCGCGAACGTCACCGGCCAGGCGCCGGAAAACAAGAGATAGGACCATGAGCGATCAGAACAAACCGGAACAGGTCACCGTCGATGGCGGCCATGCCGTGGCACATATCGCTTACCGCGTTACCGATATCTGCTCCATCTTCCCCATCACCCCGTCATCGGACATGTCGGAACTTGCCGACGTGTGGTCCACCCAGGGCCTGAAGAATATCTGGGGCCAGGTGCCCCAGGTCATCGAAATGCAGAGCGAGGGCGGCGCCGCCGGCACGGCGCACGGCGCGCTGCAAACCGGCGCACTGACGACGACATTTACTTCCTCCCAGGGGCTGCTGCTCATGCTGCCCAACATGTACAAGATTGCCGGTGAGCTGACCTCCTGCGTATTCCACGTGGCCGCGCGTTCCATCGCCGCCCAGGCACTGTCGATTTTCGGCGACCACCAGGACGTCATGGCCGCGCGCATGACCGGCTTTGCCATGCTCGCCTCCAACTCGGTGCAGGAAGCCCACGACGCCGCCCTGATTTGTCACGCCGCCACGCTCAAGGCGCGCGTGCCCTTCATCAACTTCTTCGACGGCTTTCGCACCTCCCACGAAATCAACAAAATCCACCTGATTTCGGATGAACAGATCCGCGAGATGATCGACGAAGAGCTGGTCTTTGCGCACCGCAACCGCGCCCTGAACCCGGACAACCCCTTCATTCGCGGCACGGCGCAAAACCCGGATGTCTACTTCCAGGGGCGCGAAAGTTCCAACCCGTATTACAACGCCATACCCGGCATCATCCAGGACACCATGGACAAGCTGGCAACGCTCACCGGCCGCCAGTACAAATTGTTTGAATACTACGGCGCCGATGATGCAGAAGAAGTCATCGTGATGATGGGATCCGGCGCCCAGGTGGTAGAAGAAACCATCGACAAACTCAACGCCGAAGGCCGCAAGCTGGGACTGGTGAGTGTGCGGCTGTTCCGCCCGTTCAGCAGCGAGCACATGGTTTCCGCCCTGCCGGCAAGCTGCAGGAAGATCGCCGTACTGGATCGCACCAAGGAACCCGGCAGCGCCGGCGAACCGCTCTACCAGGACGTGGTGACCGCGCTCGCCGAAGCCTGCAACAACGGCGAACTGGAGTCCCTGCCAATAATAATCGGCGGCCGCTACGGGCTCTCCTCCAAGGAGTTCACCCCGGCCATGGCGAAAGGGATATTCGACAACCTGGCCAGGGAACAACCGAAAAACCACTTTACCGTGGGCATCAACGACGATGTCACCCATACCAGCATCGACTACGACAGCGACTTCGATATCGAACCGGCCAACGTCACCCGCGCCATGTTCTACGGCCTCGGCTCGGACGGCACGGTTTCGGCCAACAAGAACTCCATCAAGATCATCGGCGACGGCACCGACCTCTATTGCCAGGGCTACTTTGTCTATGACTCGAAGAAGGCCGGGTCACAAACCACCTCGCACCTGCGTTTCGGTCCCGACCCGATCAAGGCGCCGTACCTCATCACCTCCACCAACTTCATCGCCTGCCACAAGCCGAATTTTATCGACCAGGTGGAAATGCTCAACAATGCGGCGGACAACGCCGTCTTCCTGCTCAACAGCCCGGTTGCCCCCGAGCGGGTATGGGATGAACTGCCGCGCCCCGTACAGCAGCAGATCATCGACAGGAACATCGACTTCTATGTCATCGACGCCACCACCGTGGCCCGCGACACGGGCATGGGGCGTCGCATCAATACCATTATGCAGACCTGCTTCTTCGCCCTGTCGGGCGTCCTGCCGCGGGATGAAGCCATTGCAAAGATCAAGGCAGCGATAGAGAAAACCTACATGCGCAAGGGCGCCGACATCGTCCAGCTCAACTTCAAGGCGGTGGATGCCTCGCTGGATCACCTGCACAAGGTCAGGGTGCCCGGCAAGGTCAATTCGACCAGGGACATGCAACCCGCGGTCTCGGACCTGGCCCCGGCTTTCGTCAAGGAGGTTACCGTGCCCATGCTGATCGGTCGCGGTGACGAGTTGCCGGTTTCCAGTATCCCGGTCGACGGCACCTACCCCAGCGGCACCGCGCGCTGGGAGAAACGCAACATTGCCGACTTCATTCCGAAATGGGAACCGGAAGTCTGTATCCAGTGCGGCAATTGCAGCTTCGTCTGCCCGCACAGCGTAATCCGCGCCCGCTTCTATGACGAGAGCATACTGGATAACGCCCCCGCGACCTTCGAGTCAGCGCCGGTATCGGCACGCGGCTTCCCCGACGCCCGTTACACCCTGCAGATCTACGTGGAAGACTGCACCGGCTGCGGCCTTTGTGTAGAAGCCTGCCCGGCCTACGACCAGCAGGACAAATCGCGCAAGGCCATCAACATGGTCGAGAAAGACAAGGACCCCGTTTTCGAAGCCGGCAAGAATAACCTGATCTTCTTCGACACCATTCCCGTCAACTCACGCGCCACGGTCAATTTTGCCTCGGTACGCGGCGCGCAGTTCCTCGAACCGCTGTTCGAATTCTCCGGGGCCTGCTCCGGCTGTGGCGAAACCCCCTACGTGCGCCTGCTGACCCAGCTGTTCGGCCCGCGCCTGCTGGTAGCCAATGCCACCGGCTGTTCATCCATCTACGGCGGCAACCTGCCCGCCACGCCCTGGACCATCAACAGGGAAGGCCGGGGTCCGGCGTGGTCCAACTCGCTGTTCGAGGACAATGCGGAGTTCGGGCTGGGCATGCGCATTTCCGCCGACCAGCAGATGGCCATGGCCAAGCAACTGCTCAGCGACATGAGCGATTACTTCGACCAGGCGTTTATCGATTCGTTAATGAAAACCGACCAGCAGATCGGCAGCGAGATGAACGCCCAGCGCGAATGCGTCAACGAACTCAAGCGGCGCCTGGAGAAAATCGACGACCCGCGCGCCAGGTCCCTGCTGACCGTTGCCGATCACCTGATTCGCCGCAGCGTGTGGCTGGTAGGGGGCGACGGCTGGGCCTACGACATCGGCTCATCCGGCCTGGACCATGCACTCGCCTCCGGCCGTAATATAAATGTGCTGGTGCTGGACACCGAGGTCTACTCCAACACCGGCGGGCAGGCATCCAAGTCCACCCCCATCGCAGCAACCGCCAAGTTCTCGGCCGCCGGCAAAGCCGTGCCCAAGAAAGACCTGGCGCTACAGGCCATTTCCTACGGGAACGTGTATGTCGCCCGCATCGCCATGGGCGCCAATCCGCAACAGACATTGCAGGCCATGCGCGAGGCAGAGGCCTATCACGGCCCGTCCATCATTCTCGCCTACAGCCCGTGTATTGCCCATGGAATCGACCTGCGTGATGGATTGTCGCAAACGGAAAAAGCCGTAGACTCCGGCTACTGGCCGTTGCTGCGCTACAACCCGGAGTTGCGCAAAAAAGGCAAAAAACCTTTCATTCTCGACTCCACGCGGCCCACCATCAAGCTGGAAGAGTTCGCCTATAACGAACAGCGCTACAGGATCCTGCAGAAGAGCAATCCCGAAAAAGCGGCATGCCTGATGGAACTCGCGCAGGAATCACTGGATTTGCGCTGGCAAACCTACGAGCATATGGCCGAACAGGAACCGGCCGAGTTCCAGCCGATCAGTTAGCCGTAAGCGCCATACCCGGCACCGAGGACGTTATCCATAACATCCAGATCCACCTGTTAAATCAGCTGCCAGTGGAACGATAATGACCAGCCAGTGCTACAGGACTTGCCAAAATTTAGCAAGAAACCGCTCCCTCTGCACATGGATATGGGCGGCTCCCCTCTTTCATTGCTGTAGAAAAAGAACCGATAGGGTCCAATTCTGAGTATTGTTGGCATACTACGTAGCCACCTCTTCATCCTTGATCGTATAACGCCGCAAATCACCGGCGGCAAAAAGCAGAGCGAGGAACGAGCGGCGCTTTT
>JBHHXO010000043.1:0-17740 GCA_046757125.1 Thiogranum sp. | reverse complement strand
GATGAAGTAGCTGTCGAGTTCATTTTCCCGACAGGTGTGCACGTATTCGGTGGTCAGGGAAATGGAGCCGGTCGGGCAGATATCCACGCACAGGCCGCACCAGCAGCAACGACCGTAGTCGATAGCGGGCCGTTCGTTGCGCACCCCCAGCACCGGGTCTTCCGGCAGCCCGGGGATCTTCACCATGGTGATCGCCGCGTTGTCGCAGACTTTCTGGCAGGTGCTGCAACCGATGCATTTTTCCCAGTCGTTGACATGGAAGCCGCGGTAGCTGTCCGCCGCCGGACGCGGTTCAAAAGGTTCCGTGACCGGCTTGCGCGCGAAGTAGCCCAGTGATTTTAACGGCGCCAGTATGCTGCCCTTGTCCTTGTAGGGGATGTCCGACATCAGCGGTCGACCTCCGGCGGACAGGCATCCAGCGAAAACATGATCTGCGCCACGTCTTCCAGACGGCAACCGACGGCGAGATTTTCCAGCACCTGCACGGCGTGCATGCTGGAGGGCCCGCGCACATGGACACGGTACGGCTTGTCACCGCCGGTGGAAACGACATAGTAGGCCAGTTCACCCTTGGAGGATTCCACCCGGGTGTAGCTTTCACCGGCCGGGACATTCCAGGCCAGCGGGTTCGGAATCGGACAACGGATCGGTCCCTTGATCGACGGCAGGCGTTCGATCACCTGGCGCAGGATGCGGATACTCTGCTTGAGCTCGGAGCGGCGTACCAGGTTACGCGCTAACGCATCGCCGCCCGGCTCGGTCGGTATGTCAAAATCGAGCTGGTCGTACACCAGGTACGGGTCGTCGCGACGCACGTCGAAGGCCAGCCCGGTGGCACGCAGGTTGGGGCCGGTCACGCCCCACTTGAGCGCCTGCTCCTGGGTCATGGCGCCGACATCGCGTGCGCGCTTGATAAACACCTGGTTATTGAAAAACAGGTTGTCGTAATCCGGCAGGCGCGACTCCAGGTAGTCGAGCAGGCTGCTCATGCGCCCCAGGAAACCGTCCGGCACCTCGCGCCGCACACCGCCGGGTATATTGTAGATGCTGTAGACACGGCCGCCGGTCAGTTCCTCGAAGCGGTCCAGGATCAGGTCGCGGTCGGCCACACCCCAGAACATCGGCGTATACATACCGGTGGTCGCCGCGTGACCGCCAAAGGCAAACAGGTGCGCGGCCAGGCGCGACATCTCCAGCTGCATGACACGGATCCACCGGGCGCGCTCGGGCACTTCCAGGCCACCGAGCTCCTCGATCGCCAGCGAATAGCAGACCTCCATCGGCACCGGGTCGGGCACGCAGATGCGCGGCACCAGCGCAATATTCTGGATCCACAGCCGGCCTTCCATGAGCTTCTCGAAACCGCGGTGCAGATAACCGCCATCGGCGCGTGCCGACAGCACGGTGTCACCGTTGAGTTTCACCTTGAAGGCATAGTTGCCCTCGATACCCGGGTGGTTGGGTCCGAAGTTCAGTTCGAACTCGTGGCTGGGCGGCTGGTTTTTCGCCTGGTAGTTTTCCGGCCGCATCAGCGCACGTCCTCCGGCCGGGTGGTGATACCGCCGCCCTCTTCCTCGATGTCCTTCAGCCACTGCGGGTGATACTGCTCCCAGTGGAAGTGCTCGTTGACGAAGGCTTCGCCGTCAAAGTCCTTGCGCATCGGCGGCGGCCCGTTCCATTCGGTAAGGATGAACTTCTCCATGTCCGGGCTGCCTTCGAAGTACAGGCCGTACATTTCGTGAATGTCGCGCTCGAAAAAGGCCGCGGGCTGGTAGAGGTCGTAAATGGAAAGATACACCCCCGGGTCACGCGGGATGCGGGTATGTACCGAAACCAGCGAGTTGGTTTCGTAGGACCAGACGTGGTAGACCAGTTCGAACTGTTCGTCCTCGATCCAGTCGACACAGGTGATCGCGGAAAGATGCACGTAACTGGCGCGCCCCTGCAACAGCTCCAGCAGCGCGGGCAGGGCCTCGGAGCCGACATCGACGCGTACCCGGCGGGAATTCTTGCGCCGGAACCGAACGCTTTCGATATCGCTCAGCAGGTTGTCCAGCCAGATGTTCAGTTCTTTGCTCATAATTCTGTTGACCTGAAAACTACATGCCCTCTGTTGTCTCAAGGGAACCCGGTTAAAACCTCATTGCGAGGCGCGTAGCGCCGTGGCAACCTTTCCGGCCTGGCGCCAAACTGAATGAGATTGCCGCGCTGCGCCCGCAATGACAGTCTATAAATTCTGTTTGTCCTTCATACTCAACCGCATCTCCAGCGCTTCCAGCGGTTTCTGGTGTTTCTCCAGCAACGCGGTGTGCTCGCCCAGCGTGTGCTCGGTAATCAGGTCGTAGTGGCGCGCCTCGGCAATAATATCGGTCGGCGTCTGCCAGTCCTCGCCAAACAGCTTCTGCTGGTTGCCCAGGTAATGGTCGTAGTGCTGGTAGTATTTTTTCCAGCTCTCCGCGCGCCCGCTCCTGATGTCTTCCATCAGTTCCCGCAGGCCGCTGATGACCGCCTCGGGCCTGGGCATGCAGCCGGCGATATATACATCCACCGGCAGGTAATCCCTGAGCACCTTGGCGGTGGCATAGCTCTGCCAGTACATGCCACCATTAACGGTACAGGAGCAGATGCCGATCACGTACCTGGGCGAGCCCATCTGCTCGTAGGTGAGGATGATGCGCTTCAGGGTCTTGATCGAGACGTAACCGGTGATCAGCAGGATGTCCGCCTGGCGCGGCGTCACCATTGGCTGTATGCCGAGCCGTTCCATGTCGAAACGCGAGGTCATGGCCGGCGGCAGCTCGATGGCGCCGCAACCGGTGCAGTAGTGCAACATGAACATGGAACGCGACTGGCAGAACTTCACCAGCCCGTCGAATACGTTGGCCAGCGGATTGGTACGCTTGCGCCCGCTTTCCAGTACCTCCAGTTCCTGGCGAACCGGGATATTTTCGAGCTCGTTACTCATATCTACCCCTCACCCCACGATGACCGCGAGCCCCGTCAGGGCAATCAGCACCGGCCACTTCCATAGCAGGCGTATCACATCCTCGGTACGGTACCGCGGGAAGACGAACGCAATCATCATCGGAATGGCAACCACCGCGTAAATCTTTGGCAGAAACGTCAGCCAGTTCTCGCCACCGCCGAGAAACAGCGTGGTATAGAGTACGCCGACCGTATACAACTGGAAGCACTGCATGACAAACAGGCCGCCCATGAACTTGCCACTCATCTCGACCATCGGTCCGGTAGCGATTTCCGCCGGGGCGATATAGATCTCGAAAGGCTGCTTGCCCATGATGCCCTGCAGGCTCAGCAATGCAGCCAGTGCCAGCAAGGGCATCTGCACGATACCCCAGCCACCGGGTCCCTGCTGTTGCTGGATGGCAATGATGTCCGCCAGGTTCGTGGTGCCATATACGTAGGCCGCCCCGAAAATCACCAGGATAAAGGGAATGTCGTAAGCCAGCATGGCCGTGAGCGCGCGCGAAATGCCGATAGAACCGTTGGGGTTGGCGCACTGACCGACACCGAGCGCCAGTCCCAGCGACGGGATCATCATGACATAGGCCAGCGTCACCACCCCGCCTTTGTCGGCAAGACCACTCATGCCGGGCACCGGCAACAGCGTTTCCGCGGCCACGTAGCCACCCACTGCCATGATGATGCCGATTTCGTGAATCAGCCCGTGTGATATCTGGGTGTGTTTGCCGTACAGTTTAATGATGTCGTAGATCGGCTGAAAAAATGGCGGGCCCACGCGTCGCTGGATACGCGCGCCGATACGGCGATACATCAGCACCATGCCCAGGCCGACCACGAAGGCCACCAGCGGCATGAGAAACAATTCTACGATAAGCTCGCCCGGACTCATTGCATGACCACCCATGACAGTGCCGACACAACGACCACCAGCAGATAAAACGACGGATGCACCGCACGGTAGAGACCCTGCATGGCCTGCGACAGGGTATCCACGGTCGATACAAAGCCGCGTTCCAGCCAGCGGAAGCTCTTGCGGTACCAGGGTCCGATCAGGTGCATCAGGCCCGGGTAAAAATTGTCACTGTACTGGTAACGGGTTTCAGCCGTCAGGAAATGCCCGCCGGCATAGTTATCCAGCTGGTGTACGCGTTTGCTGCGCCCGCCCGAGAAAAACACCAGCGCACCAATACCGAACCCGGCCAGCAGTACCGAGACTACCCAGATCATATCCAGTCCGCCCTTGTGAGAAGGAACACCACCCAGGTTGTGTGCCAGTACCGGCAGTCCGACCGCTGCCTGTGCCGATGCCACCCAGTCCAGCACCAGGCCGGGGAAGTAACCGGTAACAAACACGATCGTTGACAGGATCATCATCGGCCAGACCATGCTGGGGGGCGCTTCTTCAACCTCGACGTGTTCCAGCCGCAGCTGGCCGAGGAAGGTGTTGTGGATCAGCTTGTAGACACTGAGGATGGTACCCAGCGTGCCAACCACCGAGCCGAGGAACAGCAGCGGACTGCCGTCGATGATCAGCGCACGGTAGAGCAGCCACTTGGAGACAAAGCCGTTCATCGGCGGCAGCCCGGCCAGGCCGATAATACCGATGAGCATGGCGACAAAGGACAGCGGCATGCGCGTCACCAGCCCGCCCAGCTTATTAAGGTCTGAAGTGCCGGTGCGGTGAATAACGGCAGTGACGGCCATGAACAACACCGCCTGGTAAGTCGCATGGTTGAACACGTGCATCAGGCCGCCGGCCGAACCGAGGTCGTCGGCGATCAGCACACCCAGCAGCATGTAACCGCCCTGCCCGATCCCGTGCCAGGCCAGCAGACGCCGCGCGTCGTGCTGGCGCAATGCGGTAAAGGTGGCAAAAATCAGTGTCAGCACCGCTATCCAGGACAACAGGTCGCGCGCGCTGAAGAACGGAAACAGCAGTTGCAGGTCCGCCAGCCGCGCCACACCGATCAGTTGTACCAGCACGACCACCAGCGCAAACAAGCCCATGCGCGAGGAAATCGCACCGAGGAACGCCGCCCCCGGACCGGCTGTCTCCGCATAGGCCTTGGCCTGCCAGAGGTGGAACGGGATCAATGCCATCTTTACGCCAAAACCGGCAGCAAACAGGATGGCGATCAGCCACAGGTTCCCTGCGCTCATTGCGGGCACGGCATCCCTGAATGCCTGGAATTCAAAACTGCCGCTCTGCGTGTAGACCACTACCAGCGCCATCAGCACGGCCATGGCACCGGCAAAGGCATAGGTGACATAGCGCATGGCATAGCGGGTCGCCGTGGCGCCACCCAGCGCCATAATCAGGAAGCTTGCCCAGCTGACCAGTTCCCAGCCGATAAACAGGCTGAGCAAATCACCGCTGGCCAGCAGTACCAGCATGCTGAAAACATTCAACGCCAGCGCCGTGTGGAATAGCCGCAGGCTGCCGCCGGCTGCGCGGTAACGCCGGCCCCACTCCCCGCTCGCAAACCAGCTGCTCAGGAAAGCGGCACCGATGGTGATCAGGGCAAAGAACCATGAGAATCCGTCGAAACGCCAGTGCAGACCGTGGCCCAGCACCTTGAAAGTGACCGAGGACGCAACGCTCTGCACATCGCTGTAACCCAGGCCGGACATCAGCAATAACAAAACGCCCTGGGCCGCATACAGTGTGGTAGCGTTCCAGCCGGTGATCTGGCGGTTACCGACCAGCCATACCGCCGCAACCGTGAGCGCGGACAACGCCAGTAACTGGTCGAGCGGCGTCATGGCAGGACTTCCGGGTTGACCGTCCGGATATAGTGATCCCTGTCCGCGGCCTGGCTGGCCACGCCCTCGAGTTCGTCGGCCAGCGGCATGATCAGGATGGCACCGGCGACCAGTCCGGCACCCAGCAGCGAGGCGGTTGCCAGGTCACGGGAACGGTGTGCCGCCGGCGGCGTATGCGCGTCGGTCGGGTGATAGAAACTGCCGGCAACGCGAAACAGGTAGTTGGCTTCCAGCGCGGCACCGCCCATGATGACCCACGCGCCCAGTATGTAGAGGCTGTTTTCCTGCGCCATGAGATTGATCATGACCAGCAGTTTGGCCCAGAAGCCGGGTAGCGGTGGCACACCGATCAGCGACAGGGCCAGCAGGATGAACAGTGCGGCGCCCAGCGGCGAGGTGCGGGCCGCACCGGCCAGCCCGGCCAGCGAACCCTGCCAGCGCTCGGCCAGCAGGAACATGGCCGGTTTGACGACCAGGTGATGCAGCGCAACAGCCAGGCCGGCAAACACGCCCGCCTGACCCGGAATCGAAAAGGCAATGAACATGATGCCCAGCTGGCCGATGGACGAAAAGGCGATCATGCGGTTGAAATCGCGCGCGCGCCAGGCCGCCAGTTCGCCGCTGACCACACCCAGAATGCCCAGTACCAGCATCACGGTCAGCGCCTCGGGCTGGTCAAAGATCAATACCAGCAGGCGCACGATAATCAACAGCGCCAGCTTGGACACCACGCCCGCCAGCAGACCGGAAACCCGGGTCGGCGCGGTGGCATACACTTCCGGCACCCAGGTATTGACCGGGAACAGCTCGGCCTTGACGCCAAAACCGACCAGCATCAGTACAAACGCGGCCAGGCCCTGCAGGTTGTTCAGGTGGGTCGGCGCGAGTTGTGACAGCTGGGCCAGGTTCAGCGTGCCGGTTGCCTGGTAGACCAGCGCAATACCGGTGAGCGCCAGTGCCGCACCGAAACTGCTGACCACCAGGTAACGCACGGTGGCAGCGAAGCTGCCGGCACTGGAACGCGCGGCAATCAGTCCATAGGAGACCACCGCCACCAGTTCGTAGAACACGTAGATATTGAACAGGTCACCGGACAGGGCCAGCCCGCTGCCCGAGGCCGCGAGAATCAGCGCCAGGGTCGACTGGCGCAACCATTCTTCACCTTTACTCGGCCACAGCAGCAAGGTGCCGATACTGGTCGCCAGTGCAAACAGCAAGGCCATTCTGTCGGCGTACAGCGTGATACCCAGTGGTGGCCGGAAGCCACCGAGTTCGACCGCGGCCGCACTGTCGCCGAGTTGCGGCCAGAGCAAAATACCGATGGCGCTGGTAACCAGCAGCACCAGCGGGCCAAGCCAGCGCGCCGCGAAACCCGAAACCCGGTTGACCACCGGCAACAGGAATGCCGCGATCAGCGGCAGGGCGACCAGTAACGCCAGCTGGTTCATGCGCCGCCTTCCTGTCGGGCTGTCGGCACCGCGGCCGGGGCATGATCGCTGGAAGGCAGATCGATACCGGCTTCATCCGCAATGTCCTGTTCCATGCGCCGACGCACTTCGTGCATGTCGAGCGTGCCGTAGGCGCGCTGCACGCGCAGCGCCAGGCTCAGCGCCAGTGCCAGGATACCCACACCGATCACGATGGCCGTGAGCACCAGCGCCTGCGGTACCGGGTCCGCCATCAGCTCAGGCACCCGGCCGGCGACAATGATGGGCGCAGCGGCGCCCTCGTGCCAGGTGGCCAGCAGCAACAACAGATTGGCGCCGGCTTCCAGCAGCGCGACACCGAAAATGATGCGCACCAGGTGCGCGGACAGCACGATGCCCGCGATGCCGATCAGTATCAGGCCGAAGGCGGCTGTATAAAGAACGAGACCGGTATCCAACATCAGTCGACGGCCTCCGATTCCGACAGGTGTGCCAGTAAACCCGCGAGCTCCGACCCAACCTTGAGACCTACGGCGAGATAGAGCAGTGGCAGGCTGCCGGCTGACAGCAGGACCCCCGGCTCGCCCTTGTCCATGAGCGGCGTGAGAAAGGCTTCACCACCGAACATCGCCAGCAGACCGATAAAGATAAAGCCGGCGCCGGCCAGTCCTTCGAGGGTACTGACGGCCGTATGGCTCATGGTGGTGCCGGGCCGGGCCAGTAGCGGCAGGAAGAAAGCCGAAGCCAGGATGACACCGCCCTGAAAGCCGCCACCGGGCGTCAGGTGTCCGTGCAGGATGATGTACAGGCCCACTACCACCAGCAGCGGGAACAGCAGGTCCGCACCGGCCTGCAGTACGAAACCGGCATCGGGATCACGTTTTGCAGTCGGCGAACGCCTGCCCAGTACCAGGCCACCCGCCGTCGCAGCGGTAAACAGAATGGTAAGTTCCAGCAGGGTATCGAAACCGCGATAGCCCAGCACCACGGCCGTGACAAAGTTGGCGGCTCCGACCTGTTCCGCGGCAGCCGAATTGATCAGCTGACCGGCTATCGGCGCGACCGTACCGAATTCCATGCCCCTGTAAACAGCCGTGATCAACACACCCAGGCCCAGCAGGAACAGTGCGGAACTGAAGCGTCGCATCACTGTTGTCCCCGCTTGCGCCACAGGCCAAGGCGACGCAGCGCCAGGGCAAACAGCAGGCTGCTCAATCCGGCGCCGATAGCGGCCTCGGTCATGGCGACATCGGGCGCACGCAGGATGACAAACAGGACCGACAGGCCCAGCGAGACCACCGAAAACGCCGCCAGCGCCGCGAGAAAATCCTTCAACAACAACACTGCCACGGCGCTGGCCAGCATCACAACCACGATGACCAGTACCAGCCACTCCATCAGGGTTCCGCCTTGCTGTTGTTACCGCGCAGCGGTTCGATACCCGTCTTGAACGCTGCACGTGCAATGCTGGATGATCCGACCGGGTTGGTGAACAACACAAAGCCGGCAATCACCAGCAGCCTGGCCCACCAGTCGGGGTAGTGGAAACCGATGCCGAGCAGCACGGCGATAGTACCCAGGGTTGCCGCCTTGGTGCCGGCCTGTAGACGGTTGTACACATCGGGCATACGTATCAGGCCCAGGCTGCCCAGCGCAATAAACGCACCGCCGATCAGCAGGAAAATATCACCCGGCAGATTCATTCACGATTCCCTTCGATGGCGCGCGCCACGGCCACGGTACCGACAAATGCCAATGTGCCGTAAACCAGTGCAATATCCAGGTAGATCGGGTTATCGAACACGCTCGCCAAAGCGACCAGCCCTGCAGTGGTAATGACCGAGAGTGTATCCGCCGCAACCACCCGGTCCGGTGTCGTGGGTCCGAGCAACAGGCGCACCACACTCAGCAGGATGGCGACGGCCAGCAACCCGATAGCAACCCATTGCAGCACTGAAAGCGTCATAACAGGAACCTGCCAATATGGCGCTCAAAAGAGGCTGCAATTTTGTCAGTAGCCTGCTGCATGTCGGTGCCCGGGGGACAGTAGACCCAGTGCACCAGCAAGGTGTCGTCGAGCACATCCACGGTAAGCGTACCGGGTGTCAGGGTAATGGAGTTGGCCAGTAACAACCGGCCCAGCGGTGATTTCAGTGTGGTTTTGACTTCCACCAGCGCCGGATTGATCGGCAGCGACGGGGAAATAACGCGCAGCGCCAGGTCCAGGTTGGCGCGCACCAGCGCAACCATGAAATATCCCAGATAGCCAAGTATATACAGGGGAGCAAACAGACTGAAACGGAAACCGGTGAGGATACCGAAGCGCGAACCGAACAACAGGGTAACCAGCACGGATACCACCACACCGGCCAGTAACTCCTGTGCATCGAGGTTCCCGACCAGCAGCATCCAGAGCAGCAGGCATATACCAAATACCAGCGCATAGTGCCGCATCGAAATGGCAGGGGGAACCGGGGTGTTATTCATTCGTATCCTTGTACATGCCTGTTACACCTGAAACCGGACCACCAGCCAGGCTCCTCCGACACGACCACGTGCCCGGCAGATACCTTTATACAACACTTTTACCGCCACAGTAACTGTCTTTTCGGACACTTGCCCGCCAAACATACTACTGCTACGCGAAATGCACCCGGCAGTTTGTCCGTTACAGATCAACCCCGGTTTGCCAGTCGCTTGCGCATCAACGCATAGTACAGCACCGGCACCACCACCAGTGTCAGGATGGTGGAAACCAGCAAGCCGAAGATCAGCGCAATCGCCAGTCCGCGGAAAATAGGATCGCCGAGAATAAACAGGGCGCCGAGTATCGCCGCCAGTCCGGTCAGGATAATCGGCTTGGCGCGTATGGCACCGGCCCTTATTACAGCGTCCTCGAAAGACACCCCCTTTGCCAGCTCCTCGTTGATGAAGTCGACCAGCAGAATGGAATTGCGCACAATGATACCGGCCAGCGCAATCATGCCGATCATGGAGGTGGCGGTAAATTTTGCACCCAGCAGGGCGTGGCCCGGCATGACGCCGATAATGGTCAGCGGAATGGGCGCCATGATAACCAGCGGCACCAGGTAGGAACGGAACTGCGCGACTACCAGCAGGTAGATCAGTATCAGCCCCACCGAGTAGGCAATCCCCATGTCGCGAAATGTTTCATAGGTAATCTGCCATTCGCCGTCCCACTTGAGACTGTAGCGATAGGGGTTATCGGGCTGCCGGATAAAATGTTGCGGGATCGGCTCGCCGTAATCGGTCACCGTCTCCTGCAACGCCCGGTGCAGCGCGGCCATACCGTACAACGGGCTGTCCAGCTCACCCGCCATGTCACCGGTAACGAACACCACCGGCAACAGGTCCTTGTGCCAGATCGAACGCTCGATCACCGAACGTTCCACGCTGACCAGTTCCGACAGCGGCACCAGCGTACCCTCCTCGCTGCGAACCTTCAGCGTAATCACCCGGTCCATGTCGGACTTTTCGGCCACCGGCAGTTCCAGACGGATAGCGACCGGATACTTGGCATTGGGATCGTGCAGGTAACTGACATCTTCGCCTTTCAGTGCCGTGCTGATCGCCTCGACAACCACCGCCTGGTCGACACCCAGCCTGGCCGCGCGGCTGCGATCGACGCGCACGATCCAGCGTGGCGCCAGCACTTCGATACTGGTATCGACATCCACGATGTCCGCCGTGCCCCGGAACACGTCCCTGACCTGTTCGGCAACACGAACCTGCCCCTGGTAGTCCAGCCCGTACACTTCCGCCACCAGCGGCGACAGCACCGGCGGCCCGGGCGGGACCTCGACTACCTTGACGAGCGCACCGAAGCGCTTGCCGATCTGTACCAGCGGATCGCGCACGGAGCGCGCAATGGCGTGGCTCTTGCGATCGCGCAGATGCTTGTCGACCAGGTTGACCTGTATATCGCCCACGTTGGCCCCGGCGCGCAGGTAGTACTGGCGCACCAGACCGTTGAAATTGATCGGCGCCGCCGTACCGGCATAGATCTGGTAATCGGTCACTTCCGGAACCTCTGCCAGGTAAACGGCCAGCTCGGTCAGGACGCGGTTGGTCTGTTCCAGCGAGCTGCCCTCGGGCATATCCACGATCACCTGGAATTCCGACTTGTCGTCGAAAGGCAGCATTTTAAGGACCACCAGCTTGACGCCGGCCAGGCCCACCGAACCCGCAATCAGCAACAGCACGATCACCAGCATCAGGTAGCGCGCACGCCGACCACGGTCGCCGTTCAGAAACGGCTGCAACAGGCGCTGAAAAAAACGTAACAGCGCGCTGTCCTCAACCGGGTCAGGATGCGTGCCGTGCCCGCTGGCAGACAACAGTTTCAAGGCCATCCAGGGCGTCACCACCAGCGCCACTGCCAGCGAAATCAGCATGCCCATACTGGCGTTGATCGGAATCGGACTCATGTAGGGCCCCATCAGCCCGGTCACAAAAGCCATTGGCAACAGGGCAGCGATCACCGTAAAGGTCGCCAGTATGGTAGGACCGCCGACTTCATCCACCGCGCGCGGGATCGCCTGTACCAGGTTGGTATCCCCCATCTGCATATGGCGATGGATGTTTTCCACCACGACAACGGCATCATCCACCAGTATGCCGATGGAAAAAATGAGTGCGAACAGCGATACCCGGTTGAGCGTAAACCCCCAGGCCCAGGAAGCGAACAGGGTGATGGCCAGCGTTATGACGACCGCGGCACCGACAATGATCGCTTCACGCCAGCCGAGGCTCAGTATCACCAGCAGCACCACGGCGGATGTGGCGAACACCAGCTTCTTGATCAACGTGCCGGCTTTCTGGTCAGCGGTGACGCCGTAGTTGCGCGTGACCGTGGTATTGATGCCTTGCGGAATGAAAATGCCCTTCAGGTCGTGCAGGCGCTCGATCACCTGGTCGGCAATCTGCACGGCATTGGTCCCCGCCTGCTTGGCGATGGCCAGTGTAACGGCCGGGTGTTCGCCCGCCACTGCAGTCGGCACAGCGGCGGCCGCGCCGGTGCCATACCAGACGTACTGCTCGGGCTGGTCCGGACCGCGCCGGATATCGGCCACGTCACGCAGGTATACCGGGTTACCCCCGTGCATACCGACCACCAGGCCGGCGACTTCGTCCGCGTGCCGGAACAGGGTGCCCGCCTTGACCTGGATTTCACGATTATCCGCCACCAGCTGACCGGCTTCTCCGGACTGGTTGGCCTGTTTGAGGGCGGTGCGCAGGTCGGTCAGCGACAGACCAAATCCTGCCAGGCGCTGCGGATCGAGCAGTATGTGCACAACGGGCTCGGGCCCGCCGATGGTGTAGATATCACGCGTACCGGCAACCCGTTTCAGTTCCGCTTCCAGCGTGTGCGCCACACTCCTGAGCTCGGCCGCACCGCGCTGCGGGTCCTCCGTCCACAGGGTCACCGCGACAATGGGCACGTCGTCGATACCCTTGGGCTTGACCAACGGCTGCCCGACACCGGTGCCCGGCGGCAACCAGTCCTGGTTGGAATAGAGCCGGTTGTACAGCCTGACGATGGCCTCGGTACGCACTTCGCCGACCCTGAATTCGACCGTCAGTATGCAGAGACCCGGGCGGGACACCGAATAGATGTGTTTGACGCCCTCGATTTCCGACAACACCTGTTCGGCCGAGGTCGCCACCAGGCGCTCGACCTCGCGCGCCGAGGCACCCGGGAAGGGGATAAACACATTGGCAAAAGTAACATCGATCTGGGGTTCTTCTTCGCGCGGCGTAACCAGTATGGCGAAGATTCCCAGCAGCAAACCCAGCAGCGCCAGTAATGGCGTGATTTCGGTTTGCAGGAATTTTTTGGCGACCGCGCCGGAGAAACCCGGCGTTTCATTCATGACGCCGGTCCTGCCGCTTCAGCGCTATGCCGGCCGCCACGGGATCCAGGGCGACCTGTTCGCCGTCCTGCAGCCCCGCCAGCACTTCGGTCAGATCACCGGCCACTTCGCGCCCGATCCGCACCTGGCGAAAGCGCAGCGCCTGGTTATCGGCCTGCACATACACACCGGTCACTTCGCTGCGATGCACGACGGCACGGCTGGGAACCACCAGGTGCCGTGTTTCACCGACGGTAAACGCAACCTTTACCAGCATGCCGGGAAACAGGCCGTGCTGACCCGGTGGCAGCTGCACCCGCACGGTAAACGAATGGCTGTCCGGATCGGCGTAGGGAAACAGGGTGAGGTCTTCGCTTGCGAGCCAGTCACCGCTGTCGGGCAGCTGTACCCTGCTGCGCTGCGTGGCGCGGATGCGTTGCGCATAGTACGCAGGCACCTGGACCTGGACACGCAGTTTTTCCAGCGACAGCCCGGTTCCCAGCCTGGTCCCGATCTGCACCTGTTCCCCGACTTCCACAAACCGCTCGACCATGACGCCCGCGAACGGGGCGTGCACGACGGTATACTCCCATTGTTCGCGTGCTTCCTTGGCAGCGGCCTGTGCCAGTTCCAGCTGGGCGCGTGCCGACTTCAGGTTGGCCTCGGATTTATCCAGCTGCGATTTGCTGACCGCGTTTTCCTTGATGAGGCGCAGATTGCGCCGGTGACTCGACTCCGCCTCGGCCAGCACCGCCTGTGCCTGCGCTGCGCTGGCCACGGCCTTGTCCAGCCGGGCCTTCTGCTTGGTATCGTCGATGCGCAGCACAACCGCGCCCTTCGGCACATAGTCGTTTACGTCGAACGGGAGTTCAATGATCTCTCCCGCTGTCTGCGCGGACAGCGTGGATCGGTACACCGCTTCCACGACACCGTCGAAACGCTGCTCGTCGGCCAGCACCTGGTAACGCACATCCGTGAAACTGATTTCCGGCGTTACAGCCAGGGCGACTGGCGACCCGAGAAGCGCCACTGCCAGCGCAATAATCCGAAAGTTTGACACCCGTCACCCGCCATCGATGTTGACCAGGCCATCATTATCAGGCTTGCGGGCAAAATCTCAACACCGCCGGCGCAGGGGTAAAAGCCCGCCCTGGATGCGGGCCCTTGCTTTTTCAGACAGGGCAGCTACCAGCCGGGATAACCACCCCAGCCGGAGCCCGGGTAACCGCCGTAGCCATAACCGGGATAAGCACCCCAGCCATAACCCGGGTACCCGCCATAGCCATAACCGGGATAAGCACCATAACCGTAACCCGGGTACCCTCCCCAGCCATAACCGGGATAGCCGCCCCACGGACCACCGTAACCGTATCCAGGGTAACCGCCCCAGGGGCCGCCATAATAATCATCGTCAAACCAGTTCCAGGGCATCCAGCTGCCACCCCAGAACGCCTGTGCGGACGACATCGGCAAGAACGCTGCAAGAAGTGCAGCGAGCATGATTTTTCTGATATTCATCTCCTGGTCCCTCCGACTCATACTGAAACCGCAGCAATGCAGGCGCGGAATGCCTGCTCCCGCACCTGTCAATTTAAAGGAAATAGCAGCCGACGCAATATCCACAGGGTGGAATCACGGCATCTATTGACACGGATCAATCGAGCCGGAGAGCAACATTCCGGCCACTGCAACGCTGATCACGCTATACTTTAAAGACTATGGAATCCATATCAATAACAGAGGCAAACCAGGATATCATTCGACAACTGGAATCCCGTCTCGGGCGTTTGCACGCACGCCAGCGGCTGGGGATCGAGGACGACTACGAAACGCGCATCTTCGGGCAGGGGCTCAATTTTTTCCACATTGAAAACTGGTATTCCCTGCAATCCGCCATTCGCATCACGCTCAAACTGACCGGCCTGTACTGGCGTGGCCGCAGGAACACCACCCGCATCCAGGTACGGCATAACCGCATCTGCCTGCCGGAACTGCCGCTCGAATTCGACGGCTATACCCTGCTCCACCTCAGTGACCTGCACGTGGATATGAATCCCGGCGCCATGCACCGGCTGGTCGAACTGTTACACGAAATCGATTACGACCTGTGCGTCCTGACCGGTGATTACCGGGGCCAGACATTCGGTCCTATCGAGGAAACACTTGCGGGCCTGGAACGGGTACGTACCCACATCGAGGGCCCCGTGTACGGCGTGCTGGGAAACCATGACTCCATACGCATGGTCCCGGGGATGGAGGACATGGGGATCCGCATGTTGCTCAACGAGTCTGAAACCATCCACCACAACAATGCCTGCATCAACCTTGCCGGCATCGATGACGCGCACTACTTTCGTGTCGACAACATGGAGAAAGCCGTTGCCGATGTAGCCCGGGACGAATTTACCATCCTGTTGTCACACACACCCGAAATCTACCGCCAGGCGGCGCACGCGGATTTCAACCTGCTGCTGGCCGGTCATACCCACGGCGGACAGATCTGCCTGCCGGGCGGCATACCGCTCACGCTTGACTCGACCCTGCCAAGACACATGGGGTCCGGCACCTGGGAATACCGGAACATGTACGGCTACACATCAACCGGGGTCGGGTCATCGGTGGTCGCGGTACGCTATAACTGTCCACCCGAGATCACGCTGCACCACCTGCACCGGGAACTGGCGGACTAGTAGGGTTGCTCACGAATACCCAGGCGGCAGAACAGGGGAGAGAAAACCACTTCACTGAAAAAAAAGACTGCCACAATAACAGCCACCTCGAATACCGTCAGATCCAGCGGGGACTGACAGGCCAGCACGGGAAACAGCGACTCCGGCAACTGGTCCAGCCCCGTCGCCCGGCTGCTGGAAGGCAGCTTCAGGCGCCGCTTGAAAAAGCTGGAGAACAGGTCACCCAGCATCGCCGTACTGCCGACCAGCGCCCCGATCTCCCAGCCCGGCCCGATCACAGCACCACCCAGCGCCGTGACCAGAATCGCGCCCAGCAGGCCGCGCACGGTCTTGGAAGGCCCCAGCAGGGGCTGAGCGTCAAAAAACCGGAAGCCCCCGTCGAGCGGCCAGGCATAGCGCGGCCCGAGGACCTTTTTCAGCAACACCGGGGTGCCGTTCGCCAGCGTCAGCAACACCAGCAACTGAAAAATCAGCACCTGCTCACCCGCCGCGATTCTGCATATTCATTGCGTAAAGATACGTGGGTTCGTGCTAGAATCCCATCCCCCTTCACGAATCACCTTGACGAGGATCCGGATTGCCGTGTTGCGCATTGCGGTAATGAACACCAAGGGCGGCTGCGGCAAAACCACGGTCGCCACCAATCTGGCCAGCTACTGCGCGTCACAGGGCTGTGCCACGGTGTTGCTCGATTATGACCGGCAGGCTTCCTCCACGCGCTGGCTCAAGGCACGTAACGGCGGGCGCGCCTTCATTCACGGGATCGCCGCCTTTGAACCACCGCGGGAAGGCACCACGCGCGCCTGGCAGATGCAGATCCCCCCGGGCACGCGCTATGTCATCACCGATACACCGGCGGGATATTCCGAATTCGACATCGAGGACCGCGTAGCCGAAGCCGACGTCATTCTCATCCCGGTACTGCCCTCCTCGATCGACATCAGCTCCACCGCCGACTTCATCCGTGACCTGCTGCTGATCGGCAAGGCCCGCGCGCTTAACAAACGCCTGGCTATCGTTTCCAACCGCACCCGCATCCGCACCAAAGCGGTCGAAAAACTGGACCGCTTTTTACAGAGCCTGGACATTCCCGTCATCGCACGCCTGCGCGATACCCAACACTACGTCAGTGCCGCCGAAAGAGGTATCGGAGTACACGAATTACAGGAACGCGATGCACAAAAAGACGCCGCCATGTGGCGTGAACTGCTCAACTGGCTCGACGATGCGCAAAACACCCCCGACACCCTGCCGGAAACACTCCGCAGCAACTCAGGATAAGAAAAGAAGAAAAGGGGACGGAGGGATTTTAATTTAATCCCTCCGTCCCCTTTTCTTTATCGCGAATGCCCCGGTGCATGCCGATCGTCGCCAGGATAGCGAATATCATCGCACCGAGAAATGCCATTCCCAGCGGCATGCCCGAAGCCCAGATGGTTGCAAATGAACTGCCGATAATCGTTCCGAATACTGCGCCCGCGATTCCCAGCGCAAAACCGAGTGCCGCACCTCTCAGGATAAACAGCGCTGCTTTTTGAATGGTGTGTGTCATTGAATCCCCGCCTTTCAGACTGATAATTGAAATCGGAGCACTCCCTCGCCTGCACCTTGCCTAGCGGCAGTGTTACGGATTTCTTGATCCGGCTGCGCGCAGGTCGGGGGCACAGCACCGCGATCCGGTACCACACGCCCATGGACATGCCGGTATCGTAATAACAGTTTGTTACGCGGGTATTACAACGCTTTCCCGGGGCCTTGCGTGAGCCGGGTCAGGCGCATGCAAGGTTACGGACAACCCGGCGTGGCACGCCCGATCTGTTCTGCAATCTCCTGGCTGAGTCTGGCAACGGCGTGACTCATGGCGCTGACATACTCCGGGTAGCCCGAACCTGCCGGGGTTTCATCGAAACGGAAATGATGCGCGGCAAGTTCACAGCGCTTGGCACCGTCTATCAGTCACCAGACACCTTCAAACCTGGCAATATTTCCAACCTCTCCATCA
>JBHHXO010000042.1:0-17849 GCA_046757125.1 Thiogranum sp. | reverse complement strand
CTTGACGACAGTTCGGGTACGATCCGCCTGGCAGCCCGCATCGGCCGGAGCGGCACAGGTTCCGACCAGCCGTTCGAACAGGTTGTTCGCGTTCACGTCATTGGGTCCGATCAGTTCAGCCTTGATATCAGCACGCGTGGGCGCGGTAAGCAGATCAGCGCCTCCCGGCACCGGCGGCAAGCCGGCTATGCGGTCATATAACGCATTGACAATCTGGTTCTTCTCCGCGGAATCCCCCGCTGCCGTATCGAATGCGGTCACCACCGGTGCGTTGAAGAAGACATCACCCGCCGCCGTACTGGCAAAGTCAAAGAAACCGGCTCGCAGTGCGGGATCCTCAACCAGGGCAGAGCAATAGGCGATGGCCAGCTGTGCAATTGCCATCTGGTGAGCCGACAGGAACCCTTCCATGGCCTCGACAGAGGGGAACTGCCGGCGCAGCGTATTGAACTCGGTACTCACCAGCTGTTCATCCACACCGGTGGTCGCCGCCATGGTAGCGTTGATCTCATCGAAGGTACGCACACCGATATCGGAAGCCGGCGCCGGAACCGGCACATTCGGCACCGGCACCGGCGCTTCCGGCGGCGAAAGGTTACTGGCACTGCCCAATACTTCGAAGGTGAGGAAGAACTCATCCGTATCCGGGCCGTTCTCCAGCGGAATAACTGTTCCGATGCTGGACAAAGGCTGTCCGTTGACCGGGTCATAGGCCGTATTGGTGATATTCAGATCCAGGTTGCGGTAAGCCTGCCCGACACTCGCTTCCCGGCCGTTGATGCCGATACTCATGCCCTTGAGCGGGATCGTCCCCGGAGTCGCATTTGCATCCAGGTTTATATAGGTGGGTTTATCGAACAGGTAACTGTAACTGTCGTACTGCTCCACCGAGAACATGATATAGCTGTCTGCGGGCACGCCGGGCACATCACCGATCGAAAACAGCAGGAAAAATTTCTCGCCGACACCGACATCGAAGTTCTGCTGAATCTGTTCCTGCGTCAACGCCCGGTTATGAATCGCCACCATCCTGATAACACCCTGCCATTGCCTGTCGCCGGACACTTCGTTACCCAGCACAAAAGCAAAGGTGTCATCCCAGTCATTGAGGTTACCCGCCGGCACAGTGTCCGTATCGTCTGTAAATACACCATTGACATAGATGCGCCGTCCGTTCAGCGGGTCGAAAGTAACCACAACGTGTTGCAGGGTTGCCTGCAGGTCTTCATCATCGTCATTCGTTGACAGCATGGGTTCACCGTTTCCGTCCGTGGTACTGGAGCGCTGCATGAAATCATAGTTGTACTGTGTCTGACCAAGCGTGAAGTTGCGCGCCGTGGTGCCGGCGGAATAACTGACAATCCCGGCCGGTCCCTCCTGGGTTACGTTGGCGGGCGCCACCCAGGCTTCGATGGAATACTCGCCCGTTGAGGTAATCAGATCGCGCAGCTTCTTGCTGCTGGTGGTAGATCCCTGCGCCCTGCCACTGGCGATACTGATGCCCCAGCCGCCGACCCAGCTGATACCGGCGGGATCATCCGGGTCATAGGGGCTGAGCGTCAGGTTCAGGTCCGGCGCAACACCACTGCTGTCCAGGGCGATATTGCCGCTGCCGGTCTTGAACTCGTACAGGGCGATAACGTCTTTTTCATAGCGGTTGCCGCCTGACGCCACCACCCCGTCGCCCAGCGCCAGCGCTTTACTGAACACGGTCGGGGCCTGCACCGTATTGGGAAGTATGGGCGGCGACCCGGCCAGCATGGCCTCGATCGAGGCCTGCATGGTTGCGCCGTCCGCAACACATTCCGCCACTGACGCGCCTGTCCAGCAGTTATGGAATTGATCACGAAGGCGGATCACGACCCGCGATGAAGCCGGATCGTTCAGGTTGATCTTGGACTTTATTGCCTCATAGGCCTCGTCCACATCATCGCTGGCAAAATACGGCTGCTGTTTTGTCGCAGAAGAATCGATGTGGCAATTGATGCACCGCGCGGTTCCCCTTACCAGCTGGTAGACAGTCGCTTCGAATGCCGTCTCGGCAGCCGTGGCGGGAAAAGTCAGGGTTGCACCCGGATCCTTTATAACAGGCGCGCTGAGCAGGATCTGTTTCCCGCCCGCGGCTGTTCCGGCCACCCAGTCTTCGATATAACCGGTAATCGCAGTCGCACAGGCTGCAGCACTCGATACCCAGCAGTTATGGCCTTCGGCCGCCTTGGTAACGAGGCGCGAGGCGGACGGATTATCCAGGTCGATCAGCGGATTCGCGGCAGCATAAGCTTCATTAACGTCATCATCACGCACAAACATGGGGGCCTGCCCAACCCCGGGGCTGTGACACGCACCGCACTTGGTCGGTACCCGCAGGGGTTCCCAGACATTTACCTGGAACGCGCGAATGTCCTCCGTCTGTGCGTTGGGCCCTGTGTAGGCGGATATTCCCAGGTTGTTCGTGTTGTTCGACAGGCCGGCAGTCGGGTTGGTCTCGGTAGAGGCACCACCGCCACAGGCACTCAACAGAAGGGCGGCCAGTAACAACAGCGTGAACTGTACAACAGCGCGCAGCGTGCGACGATCAATACCTGCTGATAAAAAATCAATGGCTGGATTCATGACACCGTTCCCCTGATATTTTCTTGTCAGTCGCCCATGCACTGCGTGGCAGCCGTGGCAAAAACCTGTTTCAGGCTTTTGTTGTTTGTGTTGTAGTCGAGCAGCAAGGTATCCACCTGGCTCTGATCGGGATCACCCAGGCAAACCGTTCTGTACACCTTGCTCACCTGGCAACGGGCGAATGCCACGCTGTTCGCCAGCTCATCGCCCATGGAAGCCGCACCGCTGCCACTGCCGGCGCTGCCACTGCCGCTGGTAGCCCAGCCCAGGTTTGAATTGGGGCCGCTGCGCCAGTAGTTGTCCCAGTTGTCATTTGGCGTCACATAACCGGGTTTGAAATTATCAGCGTTAATCAGATACTTAGGCTGTACTGCATTGGGCGTATAGACCAGCTGGCCGGCGTCCTCGTTGTCGGCCGGATACACAAAGTCGTAGTAGGCGAACGCCTGCACCATCGGGTCCATGCCGGTATGGCAGCCAATGCAGCTGTTCATGAAGATGCGACTGTCGCCACCCGGACTGCGACTGACGTCCTGACGAATACGATCCGCTGTACGTGTGGGATCCTCGACCTCTTCCATGTCCTTGCACAGATGATTCAGCATGGCGAAGCGGAACATGGCGCGATTGGTGCCATCGATAAAAAAGGCGCGCGCCGCAGCGCGGGTGGTAAATACACCGGCCGGGGCGGCAATCGCCTGTGGCACCTGGACCAGCTTGGTGTCATCACCCAGGTCGATACCGGCGGCCTCGAGCTCCTCGTAGTGATCGTTATTGGCTGGCGAAACCGGGCTCAGGCCCAGCGAAGCAGCACCTGCAAAGGTGTAAGGTACGGAAAACAGCTGGTTGAACGGCACCTCTTCGCGGACCATACCGATCACCAGCGCCGTATAGTCATTCAACGGCGCAAATACGTCCTGTGCCTCGTTGGTCCAGGGCGTTGCGAAATTTTTCAGGGTGACATTGTAAAAATACTTCGCGTTCAGGGGATTGCTGTTCGGATCGATCGCCAGTAACGCCGCTGCCCTGGGATCTGCCATAGCACTTTCCATGGCATCCAGCACCGCCGCCGTCGGCTGCACGCCGGTCAAACGATCGTGCATGCGCTTGGCCTTCTCCCGGTCACCCGCCAGCACGGGCAACGCCAGCGCCAGCGCCATAACCCCCGCAGCCAGACTGAATGGATACCTGTTCCCCCGCTTGTCCTCCTGGCTGGTTCGAATCTGTTGTTGCTGCGTCTTCGTCATTGGAAGCCCCGTTTATACGTTATCAATCACGGCCGGATAGTTAGCAAAATCCGGTCCAGCCGGGATTTGCCCAGTATCGGCAGCAAATCTAAGGCACAACAGGCCACCTTGCTGTGAACCAGTCCACAACCATCGGCATCCACGGAACCGGACTTTATGCCACCCGCCGCCCTGAAATACGGTGATACAGGCGGCTTTACCGATTAGTGACCGGGTTCACGGATCAGATCAGCACTTGCGCTCTATAGTCGCTTGCGACGCTGCCGTAACGGTGGCATCGACGGTGGGCACTGTCTGCTTACGGCGACAGATGAAGTAATTCCAGGTCGGGCTGCATACGTGCATATATAAAGGTATGAGTGCTACCCGGTAAACGCCGGGCGCATCCGGCCCGATGTTTGCTTGTTAAAACAACCGGCTAACAAAAAACGACTCTCAATGACCGCTACGAGACGGAAATTATTCATAACAAAAACATTATGTTGAATGCAGCTAACAGAAAAGAGCCGTCCATGAGCGGCAAACCGGGAGTAGAAAAAGGCACCGGCACGTCACACATGGCGGCAGCTGTACTGCTACTCGCCAGCACTGTGCTCACCGCCTGCGGTGGTGCCGGCGGCGGGGGCACGAGCGGCCTGGACCCCCTGGTGGCGGACTTCGGCATCGCCTATGTAAGGCAACCGGTGCCGGAAACGGATGACGCGGATATCCGCGACCCTGCCAGCTTCACACCCGGTGGCGAACTGATCTTCCGCGACCTGGCCTCGCCCGGCGCCGCCGAACGCAAGGTTACCGCCTCCCTGACCGGGGCAATGGGTGACGTCAAGGACGTCGAAATATCCTATGACGGCAGCAAGCTGCTGTTTGCCCTGCGCCTGCCGGATAGCGAAAATGCCGCCCCGGAAGACCAGCCCACCTGGAATATCTGGGAATATGAAATTGCCAGCAATACCCTGACACGCGTCATCCAGTCCGACCTGCAGGCCGAGGACGGGCAGGACATCGCACCCCACTACCTGCCGGACGGCCGGATTATCTTTTCATCCACCCGCCAGCGCACATCCAAAGCCATGCTGGTGGATGAAGGCAAGCCCCAGTTTTCAGCGCTGGACGAAAACCGCAGTAACCCGGCATTCGTGCTGCACGTCATGGACGGCGACGGCACCAATATCAGGCAGGTCTCGTATAACCAGAGCCACGACCTGGACCCTGTGGTGCTCGCAAACGGGCAAATAGTATTCTCACGCTGGGACAATGCAGCAAGCAATGACGCCGTTCACCTGTATAAAATGAACCCGGACGGCACCAACCTGCAACTGCTGTATGGCGCCAACAGTCACGACACCGGCACCGACGGTGCAACCATCCAGTTTACACAGGCACGGGAATTCCCGGACGGCCGGATCATGGCCCTGATGAAACCCTACACCGGCGCATTCCAGGGTGGCGACATCATAAAGATCGATACCGCCAACTATGTCGACAACACCCAGACCACGGCAATCAACCAGGGCATACTGAACGGACCGGCCCAGGTATCGGTCGGCTTCAATGCCATTCGCTCGGACAACCTGCCTTCTCCCGGTGGCAGATTCACCGCCTTCTATCCGTTCTGGGATGGCACCAACCGTGCGCTGGTTGCCTGGAGCCCGTGCCGCCTGCTGGAAAACAACGTCATCCTGCCCTGTACCACAGAACTGCTAAGCAACCCCGATGCAATAGAGGCACCGCCCCTGTACAGCGTGTATCTCTACGATATGGATGAGCAAACCCAGCAACCGATATTCGTTCCTCAGGAGGGTTTCCTGTACCGGGATGCAGTCGCTGCACAGCCACGCCGACTGCCCACGATCATCTCCGACGGGCAGGCACCTGCAAGCGCAAGCTTTGATTTCGACCCGTCGCTACTGGGTGAAAACACCGGCATTCTCAATATACGCAGCGTGTATGACTTCGACGGCAACTTCAACAACTTCGGTGCAACCGCCGCAGACATCGAAACACTGGCCGATCCCGCCCTGACCACCAGCGCCGACGACAGGCCGGCCCGCTTCCTGCGTATCGTCAAACCCGTCAGCATCCCCCCGCGTGACCTGGTAATACTGCCCGGCACGGCATTCGGGCGCAGCGCCGGGCAGCTTATGCGCGAAGTCATCGGTTACGCACCGATCGAACCGGACGGCTCGGTACGGGTAAAGATTCCTGCCAACACCCCCTTCGCCATCAGCGTGCTGGATAAAAATGGCAAACGCATCAGTGACCGTCACCAGAACTGGTTGCAGCTTCGACCCGGCGAAGTACTTACCTGCAGCGGTTGCCACGCTGCAAATTCAGGTGTATCACATGGCCGCGAAGATCTTTTCACACCTCTGTACAGCGGTGCGCCCATCGATGGCTACACCTTCAACGGTTCAAGCATATTCGGTAATTTCGGGGATACGATGGCCGAAGCACGCACACGATTTGATACAGCGGCGCTCGATCTTTCTGTGGACATCGTTTATACAGATGCGTGGTGGGCAATAGACACACCCTTTGATTACAGCTATGCTGACCTGAATGATGATGTTGTCAACCCAGTCATGGATCCACTGCTGACACCGCCGGTAACTGCAGCTTGTCTGGGCAACTGGTCGATAGACTGCCGGATAACGATCAACTACGAAACGCATATCCACCCGATCTGGAGCAAGAACCGCGGTGCCGGCACCTGCACCAACTGCCATAGCAACGTGGATAGCGCAACGGGCAATCCGATGGTACCGCCCGGACAGCTGGACCTGTCCGACGGACCGGACCAGCAGGTTCCCGACCATTTCAAATCGTACCGTGAACTGCTGTTCTCCGACGACGCCCAGAGCCTGGATGCCAACGGCCAGCTGCGCGATCAGTTGCAGGCTACCGATGCGGGCGGCAATCCGCTGTTCCAGCAGGCCAGCGACGCCAGCGGCAACCTGCTGTTCAAGCAACTGACCGGTTCCGGCGGCAATCCCGGCTTCATACAGGCGACCAGCAACGACATCCCGTTGTTCGACGCGGGCGGCAACCCGGTTCTGGTGCCCCTGTTCACACCGGCAACCGATTCACTCGGCAACCCGCTGCTGGTTCAGGATACGGATATCAACAACAACCTCCTGTTCGACACGGGCGGCAACCCGATCATGATACAGGCTTTCACCGAAGGCACGGACAGCAACGGCAATCCCCTGCTCATGCAGGACTTCCAGGCAGCAGGCACGCCCCTGGTCGATGCCGGCGGCAACCCGATCCCCAGACAGGCTGTCGACGCCACAGGCGCTCCGATAGTTGACGCCGGCGGCAGTCCTGTTTTTATTCCGGACCTGATACCCTACATGGAACCGGTCCTGATCACGGTCAACGTTCCGCAGGCCATGTCCGTTAACGGCGCACGGGCCAGCAACCGGTTTTTCAGCCTCTTTGAGGACCCGGCCAACACGGATCACTTTGGTAACCTGCTGCCATCGGAGTTGAAACTGATCGCCGAATGGCTGGATATAGGCGGACAGTATTACAATAATCCGTTTGCTGTTCCCCAATAGCTGTAAACGGCTGGACAACGGATTGACGTATTAATAAGGATGTAAGTACGCAGTGACCCGGAACACGCCATTTCTCCACTACGCTTTACTCGTGCTTTTCTGCCTGAGCCTTTCCGCAAGAAATGCAGGTGCCGGCCTGCTCGACAGGCTGTTCACCGACAGGCAGCCGATCGAGGTACAGGTCGCAGATCCCTATATCGAGCTGCACAGCGGAGCCGGCGAGGGCTACCCGATCTTCCACGTCGAGGAAAAGGATGCCTGGATCAAGATCCTCAAGCGCAAGACCGACTGGTTCAAGGTGCGCACCCTGTCCGGCAAGGAAGGCTGGGTAGCACGTGAACAACTGGAACGCACACTGACGCCCGCCGGTGAGCACATGGACATAACGGATGCGACCCGGAAGGAATTCGCCTTTCACCGCTGGGAAATGGGCGCCATGGGGGGGGAATTCAAAAGTGGCGAGGTAATGACGGTCTATGGCGGATTTTTTTTCATGCCCAACCTGTCCGCCGAAGTTTCCGTGTCAAAAATATTTTTCGATTTCTCGGACACCGATATGGCCGACGCCAGCCTGCTGGTTCACCCTTACCCGTCCTGGCGTTTCTCGCCGTTTTTCAGTATCGGTACCGGCGTAATCAGGAACGACCCGAAGTCCACGCTGGTAGAAGACAAGGACCAGACAGACCAGCTTGCACACGTCGGCGCCGGTGTGCGCGTCTACCTGGCACGGCGTTTTATTTTCAGGGCGCAGTACAAGCACTACGTCATTTTCCAGAGCAAGGACGACAACCAGGAGATCAACGAATGGAAAGCGGGATTCGCAGTCTTTTTCTGAAAGCGGCTGCAACACTGGCGCTGGCCGGCAGCACCGCAATCGCTCCGGCCGCAGAGGCACCGGAGCAGGTAGTGCGCCCGGAGATTGAACGACGTGAAGTGCATGCAGCCGATATCGATACCGAGGATTTTGAAGTCGGCGTATTCGGCGGCCTGATGAATGTCGAGGACTTCGGCACCAATCCGGTGTACGGCGCGCGCGTGGCCTATCACGTAACGGAGTATATATTTGTCGAGGGCGCCTATGGCCGCACATCAACCGACAAGACCAGCGCCGAACGCATATTCGGCGTACAGGTGCTCAGCAGCGATGACCGTGACCTCGACTACTACAACATGTCTTTCGGATTCAATATCTTTCCAGGCGAGGCCTTCGTCGGCAGCAAATGGGCCTTCACCTCGGATTTCTACATTATCGGCGGCGTAGGCAGCACAAGTTTTGGCGGTGAAGACGAATTCACCTGGAACGTCGGCTTTGGCTACAGGCTGCTGGCCAACGACTGGCTGGCGTTTCGCGTCGATGCCCGCGACCACGTATTCGATGTCGACATCCTTGGCGAATCACAGACCAACCATAACCTTGAGTTTACCGGAGGACTGTCGATCTTTTTCTGAACTGTGAACCGGGTCTCGTTGTACGCGCCTGCGGCCGCCGCTAACCGCTGGAGGCGGTGTGCCGTAGCAGTTGCCCGTTACCGTTCGGATTACAGGAGAACACAGATGAACAAACTGACAAAAATCCCTGCATATATCCTGCGCGCCGTCGTTATCAGCGGCCTGCTGGCAGCCGGCGCAGCCCGGGCCGACATCAGCGCAGGCCCGGCTCCGGATTTCACACTCAAGAGCGCGGACGGGAGCAACCTGCGCCTGAGTGAATTCCGCGGGGAAGTGGTCATGATAAATTTCTGGGCATCGTGGTGTGCTCCCTGTCGTCAGGAAATGCCGCTGCTGGACGAACTCTACACGCAGTACCAGCCGCTGGGTTTCACCATACTTGGCGTCAATGTCGAGGAAGACTCCACCAGGGCCAGACAGATGCTCAGGAACATACCGGTAAACTTCCCGGTACTGTTCGATAACAAAAGCAACGTCAGCAAACTCTATAATGTGGTCGCCATGCCCAGCACCGTGCTGGTAGACCGGGATGGCAACATTCGTTACCTGCACCAGGGCTACAAGCCCGGCTATGAAGAATCCTACCAGGAGCAGGTACGGGAACTGATCAGGGAATAGCCGTGAAATACGCTGGAATCCTTCTTGGCTCTACACTGTTTCTGCTGGCCGGCTGCAGCACGCCGGAGCCGTGGGTGAAACCGTACGAACGGGCGCACCTTGCCGACCCCATCATGAATTTCAGCCGCGACCCGGTAGCAGACGGTTACATAAACCACATCTACCAGGTCAGGGAAGGCGCCCGCGGAGCAGAAGGCGGGCATGGGGGTGGTTGTGGGTGTAACTAGAACATCCCTGTCTGCCATAGCCCTGCTGCCTGCACTGATTCTCGTCAGTCATGCAGCGCTGGCCGGCGTCCTGCCGGAAGACCGTGCGGACGCGCTCTACCATTCCTATGACGGTGGCGGAGTAGAGGTAAACGGCCCCTCCTACCTGGTCCGCAAGGGCGACGATAAAAACTTTTCCGTCTCGGCGAATTACTACGTCGATAGTATCAGCAGCGCATCGATCGACGTACTGACACAGGGCAGCCCGTATAACGAACAGCGCACCCAGTGGACCGGCAGCGTGGACTACCTGCACGCTGACACCACCATGTCGGCGGGCTACAGCAACAGCGACGAGAGTGACTACAAATCCGACACCTTCAGCTTTGCCATCAGCCAGTCCATGCTCGGCGACCTGACGACCGTCACACTGGGCTATGCATACGGTGACGATGACGTTTCCAGCACGGTTGACTCATCTTTCGAACGCTCGGCAGAGCACAGAAACTACCATGTTTCCCTGACCCAGGTACTCACCAAGGACCTGCTGCTCAGCCTGAACTATGATGCCGTCACCGATGAGGGTTACCTGCAGAACCCCTACCGCAAGGTGCGCGTCCAGAATGATCCGCTCGACCCTTCTGCGGGCTGGAACTTCAACACGCCGGAAACCTACCCCAACACGCGCACCAGCAACGCGGTTTCTGCAAACCTCATGTACTACCTCCCCTACCGGGCCGTGATCAAGGCCGGTTATCGCTACTACACCGATGACTGGGATATCGATGCGCATAATGCCGAGATCGGCTATATACACCCGTTGCGGGACCGCTGGATCGTCGAATTCAACTATCGCTACTATCAGCAGACCGAGGCCGACTTCTACTCCGACCTGTTCCAGTTCCCTGACCAGCAGAACTTCATGGCGCGCGACAAGGAGCTCAGCAAATTCAATGACAATACGCTGGGCATCATGCTGAGTTACGACATGTTTGAAAATGGCTGGGGTTACCTTGACAGGGCGACACTCAATTTCAAGTACAGTCGCATCTGGTTCGATTACGACAACTATTCGGATGCCCGGCAGGCAGATTCACCCAGCTATGACTTCACGGCGGATGTTTTCCAGATGTTTGCCTCCATCTGGTACTGACCCCTGCCTGCCGCCTTGCATACACCGAGCCTTTTTCTTGCCCTGCTGCTCATTGTGACGCCGCTCAGCGCCGGCTGGCTGCACGAGGATGCCGACATCATGGGTACCCGGATAACAGTGGAGCTGTTTCACCCGGACCCGGCCATTGCCCGACAGGGTATAGCGGCCGTTCTCGAAGAAATGCGCCGCATCGACTCCGGCATGAGCCCCTATATCGCCAGCAGTGAACTGGCCCTGCTCAATGCCGGTGCACAACGCCGGGCTTTTGGCATCAGCGACGAACTGTTTGCACTGATTCAGCGCGCACAGCATTTTTCCAGACTGACCGACGGCGCATTCGACATCACCTTTGCAAGCGTCGGCTTCCTTTATGACTACCGCAACCGCGTCAAGCCCGACGGCACCCGACGCCAGGAAGCCGCCACGTTGATCGATTATCGCAGGCTGGTCCTGGACAGGGCCGGGCACACTGTAACTTTCAGCACACCCGGCATGCGTGTCGACCTCGGCGGCATCGCCAAGGGTTACGCCGTGGATCGCAGCATCCGGCTGCTGCAGGAACTGGGCATCGGGCAGGCGCTGGTGACCGCCGGTGGTGACAGCAGGATGATCGGTGACCGCTGGGGGCGACCCTGGACCATTGGCATACGCGACCCGAGGGACGCCGGCAAAATGGTCGCGGTTATCCCGCTAATGGATGTTGCAGTATCGACATCAGGCGACTATCAGCGCTACTTCGAGGAAGATGGCGTGCGTTACCACCACATCATCGATCCCCAATCCGGTGATTCCGCCCGTGAATTGCGCAGTGTCACGGTCATCGGGCCCGACGCCACCACCACCGACGCCCTGTCGACCAGCGTGTTTGTGCTGGGCACGGAAGCGGGCCTGGCGTTGATTAACCGCTTGCAGGATATCGACGCCATCCTGGTAGACCGATACGGCAGAATGCATTACTCGGACGAGCTGCAGTCCGCCGGCAAGACGGATGATAGTAGCGCACTTCCGGCGCAGGCACCGGGGCATTGATGACCGGGCGCCCGCCGGGTTTGATTCATTATGGGGCATACTGTAACGACGACAAGACAGCCATGATCCGGCATGAATTCAAACACCATATGGCACGGACTTTGCCTTGATTCTGAAAGGATTATTCTATAAATATGAGTGCGGGACTGCGGCTTCCGGATTGTGAACAGGTTCGCATTCCGTGTGTGAACGAAATCTCAGTAGCCGACCTCATTTACCATTGATACTTGTCGGGCCAGTACACATGCCCGGAACGCCGAGGGAGAGCGTATGAAAGCCTTATTCAGGGGAATACTGACCGGATTGCTGATCTGGCCGTTGCTGCTTGCGGCAGAAGCCAGCGCGCCGGCCGAAAGCGGCATCAGGGAGGATGTCCAGACCCTCAAACAACAGGTGCTCGAACTCAACCGGGACCTGTTCCTGCTTGAAGAGGAACTGCTGTTCCCCTCCAACACACAGATTTCCGTATTTGTTTCCATGAACGTTGGTGAATTTTTCCAGCTCGATTCGGTAAAGGTCAAAATCGACGGCAAGGAAGTCGCGGACTACCTGTACACGCAGCGGGAACTCGACGCGCTGGCGCGCGGGGGAGTGCAGCGCATTCATATCGGCAACCTGCGCACCGGCGAGCACGAACTCGTCGCCTTTTTTGTCGGCAAGGGCCCCCACGGCCGCGACTACAAACGGGGCACTACCATGACGATCAACAAGGGCCTCGGCCCCAAGTATGTTGAACTCAAAATCGTCGACCAGACGAAAAACTACCAGCCCGAGTTTGAAGTCAGGGAATGGTAATGCCGAAGCGCCCGCTTCACTTTTTGCTGTTCTGGTTAGGCCTGGCGGCAAGCGCCGGCAGTTCTGCCGTTTCCGTAAAACCGCAGGAGGTCCGCGACCTGCACTATGGCGAAGTCCTGTTTCACTTCTACCAGGAAGACTACTTCACCGCCATCACCCACCTGCTGGTTGCCCAACAGCAGGGCCTGCTGCAACACCACGAGCAGGAATCGGAACTGTTACTGGGCGGCCTGCAACTTTCCTATGGCATGCTCGACCAGGCGGAAGCCCGCTTCGATCGCCTGCTGGATGAAAAAACAGACGCCGAACTGCGCAACCGGGTCTGGTATTACCTGACCAAGATAGCCTACCAGCGCGGCCGTCACGAACAGGCGCTCGGCACGTTGCAGAAAATCGACAAGCCACGGGACAAAAAGATAGGCGCAGAGCTGGCACTGCTGAACGCCAACCTGCACATGGAAACAGGACAGAATGCCGAAGCCGCCGAAATCCTGGAAAACGCCCCCGCCCCCGAAGGCTGGGAAGAATACCTGCGCATCAACCGTGGTATTGCCCTGTTGCGCGCCGGGAACACGGAACAGGGCCGCGCGATACTCGACAAGCTGGGCAAACACCGCGCCGGCAATGAGGAGCTGCGCGCATTACGCGACCGGGCCAACCTGGGACTGGGCTATGAACTGTTACGCAAGGGCGACGCGGAACAGGCCCGCCGGTATCTTAACCGGGTTCGCCTGCAGGGCCCGTTCATGCAGGCAGCATTGCTGGGCGCCGGCTGGGCGGATGTCGAGCGCGGCGACTATGAACAGGCCCTGACACCCTGGCTGGCGCTCATGAAACTGTCCAGCCACGATGCCGCAGTGCAGGAAGCACACCTGGCAGTACCCTATGCTTTTACCAGGATCGGCGACAACCAGCGCTCCAACTATTTTTACCAACAGGCGCTGGATTTCTTTGACCGGGAGCAACAATACCTGGTCGAAGCCATACAGGCAGCCCGGTCCGGCGCACTGGTCTCACTGCTGAGCCACACAGACAATGAGCCCGGACTGTCGGGGGGCTGGCTCAATAAACATCCAACCCTGGAAGACGTACCTTCCGGGCGCTATCTGGTGGACATACTGTCCGGCCATCAATTCCAGGAGTCCCTGAAAGATTACCGCGATCTTGGCTACCTGGAACAACTGCTGCACAGCTGGCTGGAAAATATCAGCCTGTACTATGACATGGTCGAAGCACGGCGGCTGGCTTACGAGCAGCGCGCACCGCGGGTCAGAAAGCGCATGGCCAGACAGGAAGCGGCCGCCTTCCAGCAACGCTGGCAGGATTATAGCGCCCTGGTTCAGGCTGAACGCCGTAACGGCGATCCACTGAACCTTGCAACAGGCAAGGAGAAACAGCAGTGGATAACACTGCAAAAGGTACAGGAAAAACTGGCCGCCCTCCCTGCCGAAGCACGCTACCTGAAAATGCAGGACAAGGCACGCTGGCTGCAGGGCGTGCTCTACTGGCAGGTCCAGTCAAACTACAAAGCACGGCTCCGGGAAGCGGAAAAACAGGTACAGGAACTGGGCAACCTGGTCAACGACACGCTCGGGAAACACCGGCAGGTCAGCGCTGCGCTGGATGATGTCAGGGCGGGTTTCGACGGCTTTGACACGCGTATTGAAACGCTGCGCAAGCGTATCCTGGCACTGCTACCCGGCATCGACATCGCGCGGAACAAGGCTGGCAGTGAACTGCAGGCGCTTGCCCTGAAGGAGCTTGAAACCCGCCGTCAGCGGCTGGCCAGCTACCGGCTCCAGGCGCGCTACGCGCTGGCACGCAGCTATGACCAGGTCGCACAACAACCCGAAAGCGGGGACGGAGAACAGCAGTGAAACAATTACCGTCGCTGCTGTCACTGACGCTGGCCCTGTCGCTGGGAGGCTGTTCGCTGTTTTCACGCTTTGACGACGATTCCTACGCCACCGTCGGATCACTGTCTCCCGATGTATTGCCGGCAGTCCCCGCCGGGGATCCCGGCAAAGACCGGGCCGAGGCCACGCGTCACTACCAGGCCTTTCTACAGGAGTCACCGGACAGCGAACACGCCCCGGAGGCCATACGCCGCCTGGCCGACCTGCAACTGGCTGCCGAACAGGACGCCATAGAGAAGGGCACCTCGCTGACGGGCCAGCAATCCCGCGCCGCACAGCTTTACGAGGAGCTGCTGGAACGCTACCCGGATCGCCCGGACAACGACAGCGCCCTGTACCAGCTGGCGCGCGCCTATGACCAGACCGGCGCAACCGAACCCTCGATACAGGCACTTACCCGTTATACGGAAATGTACAAAACGGGCAGCAAATATGACGAAGCCCAGTTCCGCCGTGGCGAGTACCTGTTCATCCGGCGTGACTACGCGCAGGCCGAACAGGCCTACCAGGCGGTCATCGACAGCCGCGGACCGGACTCGCCCTTTCACCAACAGGCACTGTACAAACTGGGCTGGTCGCATTTCAAGCAGGGCCACTACCAGGCCGCGCTGGATGCCTACATGCAGTTGCTTGACGAAAGCATCCCCGCGCACGACTCCGCCAGCCCGCCGGATTACCTCATACGCACGGAGCAGGAACGCCTGAACGACACCCTGCGTGCTGTCAGCCTGGGCTTTTCCTACCTGGGTGACAGCGGCACAGTGCGCGACTATTTCCAGCGCGAGGGCAAGCGTAACTATGAGCCCCTGGTCTACTCGAACCTGGCCGCCCTGCACCTGTCCAAGGAACGCTACACCGACGCTGCGGAAATCTACAGCCTGTTTGCCAGCGTACACCCGCAACACTATGAGGCGCCGCTTTTTCAGTCGAACGTGATCGATGTATACAGGAAAGCGGGTTTTGGAGAGCGCGTGCTGGCGGAGAAGGAAGCATTCGTACTGCACTACGAGCCTGCCAGCGACTACTGGAAACAGCATGATCCGGCACAGTCCCCCTACATCCTGCCCGAGGTCCAGCGTCATTTGCGTGATGTAGCGCGCCACTACCATGCCGTTGCCCAGCAAAAGGACGAACCCGGATCCTATGCGCAGGCCGGGCGCTGGTACCAGCTCTATCTGCGCGCCTTCCCGGACAGCGAACAGGCGCCCTACATGAACTTCCTGTATGCAGAACTGCTCACCAGTGGCGGTCAGCACGGGCTTGCCGCCGTCCAGTATGAACACACCGCCTATGAGTACGGCGAACACCGCAAGTCATCCGAAGCGGGGTACGCCGCCTTGCTGGCTTACCAGAAGCACGAAGCCACCCTCAAGGGCGCTGCCAGGGCGGACTGGCATCGTGCCGGCATCGACAGCGCATTACGCTTTAGCGAAAGCTTCCCGGAACATAAACAGGCGCTACCGGTACGCACACTCGCGGCACAGCAGCTCTACGCTCTGAAAGACTATGCAACAGCTATCGATGCCGCACAGCCAGTGGCCGAAAACCCCGACGCGCCCGCCGGGCTGCAACTGTCTGCCTGGACCGTGATCGCCCACGCGCGCTTTGACCAGGAAGATTACCAGCGCGCCGAGTCCGCCTACCGGCAGGTACTGGCCCGCACCGCAGCGAACAGCGAGAAGCGCGGCAAATTGCAGGAAAAGCTGGCCGCCAGTATCTACAAGCAGGGCGAGCAGGAACGCGCCGCAGGCAATCTGCTTGCCGCCGCCGAGCACTTTCTGCGCATCAGGGACAGCGTGCCGGAATCAGCTATCAATGTCACCGCGCAGTACGATGCGGCGGCAGCCTACATCGCGCTGAAGCAGTGGCCCGCGGCCATACGCATTCTGGAGCAATGGCGGGCCGGCTATCCCGGCAACAAACTGCAGGATGACGTAACCGCCAAACTGGCAGTGCTGTACCGGGAAAACGGGCAGCCCTTGCAGGCTGCGGTAGAGTTCGAGCGCATCTCCAGGACCCAGGCAGACCCGGCCCTGCGGCGGGAAGCCGCCTGGACGTCGGCCACCCTGTACCAGCAGGCCGGACGGGAGCAGCAGGCCATCGCCGCCTATATTCGCTTTGCAGAACAGTACCCACAACCTGTCGAGCAGGCTATGGAAGCCCGCTACCAGCTGGTTCAGCTGTTCCGTAAAACCGGCACACCGGACCGGGTACGCTACTGGCAGCAGCAGATCGTAAAATCCGACAAGGCCGCCGGACGGGCGCGCACAGACCGGACCCGCTTCCTCGCGGCGCACGCCAGACTGGCGCTGGTTGCAGCCGATCGCGAGGCCTACGAGAGCGTAAAACTAAAGGAACCGCTGAAAAAAAATCTCGCGCGCAAGAAAAAATATATGCAGGCTTCCATCAAGGGCTACAATGAGGCGGCCGCCTACAACGTCTCGGAAGTAACCACCCAGGCCACCTACCGGATCGGAGAGCTGTATGCCGGCTTCGGCGAGGCACTACTGGCATCCGAACGCCCGCGCAATCTCAATGCCGATGAACTGGAACAGTACGATATCCTGCTGGAAGAACAGGCCTACCCCTTTGAGGAAAAAGCGATCGAAGTACACGAAGCCAACGCACAGCGTATCGCTGACGGGCTGTATGATGAATGGGTGCGAAACAGTATGCGGGCGCTGGCGGAACTGATGCCGGTACGCTACGCCAAGGAAGAAAAGGGTGAAGACTTTGTCGCCATGCTGCAGTAAAACACTGGCCGCCTGCCTGGCATTGTTACTGCTGCTGGGTGGCTGCAGCGGCACCGCCACGCGTGACGGAAAGACAGTGGAACCCGTCAGGCTGCCGCGCAGCTACGACAACGCACTGGTGCTGATGCAGAGCGGCGACTATGCGGCGGCTATCCCCGTATTACAGGCCTTCATCGAGGAACAGCCGCAGCTCGCGGGCCCCTACATCAACCTCGGCATCGCCTACCGCAGGACCGGCCAGCCTGATGCAGCGCTGACCGCCCTGACAAAAGCAGCGGAACTGAATCCCGGTAACACCATCACCTACCAGCAACTGGGCATGACCTACCGCGAACAGGGTAACTTCGAAGCGGCCCTGGAAGCCTATACCAATGCCCTGAAACTGGATTCCGGCTACGCGCTGGCGCACCGCAATATCGGTATTCTGTATGACCTTTATCTGCAGCAGCCCGCACTGGCGCTGGACCACTACAAACGCTACCTGGAACTGGTCGGCGAACCGGACCAGAC
>JBHHXO010000041.1:0-17896 GCA_046757125.1 Thiogranum sp. | reverse complement strand
GGATGCCGTTGACTATCATCCCTTCGACCTTGACGCGCAGGTCATTGCCCAGGATCAGGCCGGCCGGTTCAAATTCGGCGCTGGTGGCATCGACCGGCGTACCGGAAACCCTGAAGTCGCTGTTATCGGTAAAGTCGGAAATGAAACCCTCGATATCGACTTCGCCATCTTCGGCTTCGATAGCATCATCCTCGCGCTGGATGCGGATCGCATCGATGCTGACGGGGTTACTGGTCACCAGTGTTCCCTTTACTTCTATAAACAGGGTATCGCTGACCCGGTCGCCCGGTATGTCGCTGAGGTCGGTTCCGTCAATGATGTTCACAGTGACACCATCCAGCGTGAAGCTGTCGCCGACACCGGCATCAGTACCGGCAGCAGGCGTGCCTTTCAGCTCAACCTCGCTGTTGCCCGGGTCGAGATCGTCGGTTTTTTCGATGTAGGTGGCAACCAGGGTGTTGGAACTGTCGAACAGGCCGCTGAGTTCGACTACATCGCCGTCGGCAAGGGTGGCAAAGCTGAAGCCCGGTGTACTGCTGTCGTCGAATTCAGTTCCGGCAACATCCACCACGGCGTTCATGCCGAATATCGAGAATGACTTTTTCAGCCCGCCGGGAACGGTGACAAGGTTGCTGACCGGACCCTTGATCTCATTGTCATAAACAACCCGGGTTGCGGTTCCGATGGTGCCGTCATCGCTGGCGGTCAGGGTGACCACCATGCCGATACGCAGGTCCACCTGGCTCAGGCCCGGGCTGTTGTCGTCGTTGATGACGATAGTGGCGTTATCGATATCGTATTCGACATCGTTGACAAAAATACTGCCAAACCCGGTAATGGTGCCGCTGATGGTTTTACCGGTGCCACCGATACCCGCAACGCTGGTTCCACCACCGCCACCGCATCCGGCCAGCGCGATGATCCCGGCAACCAGACCGGTCAAAATAATTCTGTAGACCGCAGTCATGTCGGGTCCTCCTCGTTCTGTGAATTTTCATAATAGTAGATGCCAAGGCTCACGTAGCGACCCTGTTCCGGACCCTGGCCCGCATCGATTTCGTGTTCGGCCAGCCAGGCATCGAGCGTTTCCAGCAGTGCCTGTGACTTTCTGGCGGAGAGTTTCCGGAAATCGGGCAGGGCATCGGGGCTGACGCGCAGGTTGGATACCTTGCGCTGATAGCGCAGCGCCCTGTCATCGCTGACCAGGTTGTGATCGATAGTGGCGATGAGTTCGGCGGCATCGCTGCCGAGAATGCGAAGTTTTTCCGTGGCGTCGTTCCCGGGCACGTAGGCGTGCTGGATGAGGCGCACCTGGTCATCATCCTGTTCGATACTGGAAGCGGTGTCGAGTACCGCCAGCATCGACCGGGGGGTTACGTCACCACTGTATTTTTTTACCAGCGCGGAGAAGGAACCGGACTCGCCGTCGATCGGTAGCGCGGCCGGTTGTCCCTGCGTGTCCTGAAATTCCGCATCGTTGACCCAGCCGGAGATGACGCGCACTGCCCGGTTGTAACGTTGTTCGCTTTCACCGGTGTCGGACTGTTGCAGCTCGTGCAGGCGTTTGGCTTCCTTGCGCGTCAGCCCGGTGAGGGCGGAGACCCGTGATATGGTCTGTTTCTTTTTCTCGGGCGCGAATTCTGCGAAGGCCACGTCCACGTAGGTCTTTTTCGCCAGCTCGGCGAAACTCCCGTAGGCAATGCCATTGCGCAGCAGGATTCTGACCAGGGGCCGGAGCAAGGTCAGTACGGCTGTTGACAGGGTATGCTGAAATGTTTCGGACATATTTGGGACTCTATTCCCAATTGAAAATATGTCAAGAGATTGGCGTCATATTTTCAGGGCTTATTTTCTATATGTGAGCGTTTGCCAGCGTAACAATTGTAATCCCACAATAATATACCCTCCTGGAATAATAGGGTATTCTCCAGAAAATAGCTTGTCGTGGCGGTTTTTGTGCGATGCCCGGCCTGTGGAACGGAAGATTCAGGGGTTTATAGAGCAATGTATGATCTAAAAATAGAGTGGGCTGTAAATATTGCCCATGTCTGAACTGAGGCAGAAAAAATTTGCCCGCACCCGGCTGGCGCTGGCAACAGCCTTGTCCGCTGCGCTGGCGGAGCGGTCGCTGCACGATATTTCGGTGAAGGCGTTGTGCTATGAAGCGGAGGTCTCCGAGGCCACCTTTTTTAATTACTTCCCCGGCAAGCAGGACCTGATGGGTTACCTGGCCCAGTTGTGGCTGCTGGAGCTGGGCTGGCAGGCCGCCAGAGCCGCACAGGCCGGTCCGGGCCTGTCGGCAGTGCAGCAGCTGTTCGCACACAGTGCCCGCACCTGTGCGCGGCGTCCGGGGCTCATGCGCGAGCTGATTGCCTGGCTGGTGCACGGCGGTGCGCCCGATGCCATGCAGCAACCGGGTGAATTCGAACTCAAACTGGCGTTCCCGGAACTGGAGGGTATCGAAAAGATACCGCTCAAGGGCATCGATGCCCTGATCATGCCGCAGCTGGAAGCGGCCATCCGCAGCGGGGAGTTGCCGGACAATACCCTGATCCCGACCCTGCTGTCACTGCTGCTGGCCATCCTGTTCGGGGTGCCGCTGACACTATTGTCGCGCCACCCCGGCAAGATTGCAGACCTCTACCAGCAGCAGTTACAGCTGGTGTGGTCGGGCGTGCGCGCGGCGGCGGGCGGACCCGGGCAGTGAGCCTGCTGCGCCACGTCGGGCCCGGTATCGTGCTGGCGGCGACCGGGCTCGGCGCCGGCGACCTGATAGCGGCCTCGGTCGCCGGTGCCCGCTTCGGCTATGCCCTGCTGTGGGCGGCCGTACTGGGTGCGGTGCTGAAGTTTGCCCTGAACGAGGGGCTGGCGCGCTGGCAGCTGGTAACCGGCACTACCTTGCTGGAAGGCTGGAAACAGCGCCTGCCCGGGGTAGTGTCCTGGTATTTTATCGCCTATCTGCTGCTGTGGACCTTCGTGGTGGCGGGTGCCCTGATGGCCGCCTGCGGGCTGGCCGTGCATGCCATGTTTCCCTCTGTCAGCGTGAATACCGCCGGCATCGCGCAATCGCTGCTGGCCGCGGCGCTGGTGTTATTCGGGCGCTATCGCCGGCTGGAACAGATCATGAAGCTGTTCATACTCCTGATGCTGGTGCTGGTGTTGTATTGTGCCTGGAAAGTATTTCCCGGCTGGCAGATCTTTCTGGCAGGAATGCTGGTGCCGCGCGTTCCGGCCGGCTCACTGTGGTTTCTGCTCGGCGTGGTTGGCGGTGTGGGCGGCAGCGTAACCCTGTTGAGTTACGGTTACTGGATCGCAGAGCGGGGCTGGAACCGGCCGGGTGATCTCGCCATGGTGCGCCTGGATCTGCTCATCGCCTACGGCATGACGGCGCTGTTCGCGGTAGCGGTAATGCTGATATCGGCCGGTGTCGAACCCGAAGTCATGCAGGGTGCGGACATGGTGTTGTCGGTGGCGAATCATCTCGGCAGCGTGGTGGGTGAGGTGGGAAAATGGTTCTTCCTGGTCGGTTTCTGGGCGGCGGTATTCAGCTCCATGCTGGGGGTGTGGCAGGGTGTGCCCTACCTGTTTTGCGATTTTGTGCGGAAATCCGCGCCGGGCGCGCAACCGGGGTGTGCTGCGCGCGGGATGCGCGATCCGCTCTACCTCGTCTACCTCGCGGGCATGAGCCTGGTGCCGATGGTGTTGCTGTCCTATGGCAAACCGGTCTGGCTGGTGGTCGCTTATGCCGTGGTGGGAGCGATGTTCATGCCCTTGCTCGCCGCGCTGTTGCTGTACATGAACAACAGGTCCGGGTGGATGCGCGACCATACCAATGGCTGGCGGTCGAATGCGGCCTTGCTGCTGGCGCTGGGATTGTTTGCTACGCTGTTGTTCAACAAGCTGACCGACGTACTGTCATGAAACCGGACCGGGGAAACGCTGCTGCCTATATTGTCACGCTGCCGGACAATGTCGCGCTGCTGTACCGTGCGCAGTATGCGATGCGCTGGCGCGATATGGATGCATTCGGGCACCTCAACAACGCCGTGTATTTTACCTATTTCGAACAGGCGCGTGTCGACTGGCTGCGTTCCATCAATTCCAGCCATGCGCTGGTTCTCGCCAATATATCCTGCACCTTCCTGAAGCCATTGAAGTACCCGGCCAGTCTCGATGTTCGTCTGTATGCGGGCGCGCCGGGGCGCAGCAGCCTGGATACCTTCTACGCGTTGTACGACAGCGCCACGGAGGAACTCTGCGCCCTGGCGCACGGAACCATCGTCTGGTATGACCACGCCGCCGGGAAATCCATAAAGATTCCGGACGAAGTACGCAGACACCTGGTCTGACAAACAACAGTTTGAAGCACAGTCTTCAATACTCCCGCCGGCGGGGAGGACGTTTGCCACCCTGCTGCCGTACAATATCGGGCCATGGAACTGGTCGACACACATTGCCACCTGGATCTCGAAGCGTTCGATGCCGACCGTGAACAGGTGCTCGAACGTGCGCGCAGGAGCGGTGTGCGGCGCCTGCTGGTTCCGGCTGTGGATGCGGCACACTGGGACAGCCTGCTGCGGCTGTGCCGTTCGGACGACTGCCTGTATCCGGCGCTCGGCCTGCACCCGGTTTTCCTTCAGTCTCACAGGTCTGCCGATATCGCTTCCCTGGCGAGTGCGGTGCGCAAACACCGCCCGGTTGCAATAGGCGAAACAGGCCTGGATTATTTTGTCCGCGAACTGGACAGGGCGCAGCAACAGAGCCTGTTCGAGGCCCAGCTGGACGTGGCCCGCAAGGCGGATCTTCCGGTTGTTCTTCATGTGCGCAAGGCGCACGACCAGGTGCTGTCCACGCTGCGGCGCATTCCGGTTCCGGGTGGCACCGTGCACGCTTTCAACGGCAGCCTGCAGCAGGCGCAGCAGTACATCGATATGGGTTTCAAGCTGGGCTTCGGCGGCACGATGACCTACCCGCGTTCCAGCAAAATCAGGCAGCTCGCCGGCGACCTGCCCGTCGATGCGATCGTGCTTGAGACCGATGCGCCGGATATGACGGTGGCTGCGCACCAGGGCGAGCGTAACAGTCCCGAGTATCTGCCGGATTGCCTGCTGGCGCTGGCCGAGGTGCGTGGCGCCGGGCCGGACGAACTGGCGCAGCAGACCACGCACAACGCCTGTTCGGTATTCTCGCTCGGCGCATAGTGCGACCGGATATGTCTTCTCACGGCAGCCGCGAAAGATTTTCCGGTATCGAACGTTTGTACGGTAGCGCGGCCGCGCGTTTGATTGCTCAAATGCACGTGTGTGTTATCGGTATGGGAGGTGTCGGTTCGTGGGCGGTGGAGGCACTGGCGCGCAGCGGCGTGGGCCGGCTGACGCTGATCGATTACGATGAAGTCTGTGCCGGCAACATCAACCGCCAGGTACACGCGCTGGACAGCAGCGTGGGCGAGAAAAAGATCGTGGCCATGCAGAAGCGGGTTGCCGAAATCAACCCGGAATGTGCCTGTACGGTTATCGATGATTTTATCAACGATAAAAACCTGTTCGAGTATCTGCCTGTTGCGAGGGAGTTTGACTACGTCATCGATGCCATCGACAGCATCAGGTTCAAGGCGGCGCTGATCTACTACTGTAAGCGCAACCGGATTCCGGTAATCACTACCGGTGCGGCGGGTGGTCTGAGCGATCCGACACAGATCGCGGTGAAGGATCTGACGCGGACATTCAACGATCCGCTCGCTGCCAGGGTGCGTGCGCAATTACGCTCGCGGCACGGTTATACCCGCAACCCGAAACGCTACTTCGGTGTCGAGTGCGTGTTTTCCTCGCAGCAGCAGGTATATCCGGCACAGGACGGCAATGTCGGCCATCGCAAACCCGGCATCCACGGTGTACACCTGGATTGCAGCATGGGTTACGGGTCTGCGACCTTTGTGACCGGCACGATGGGATTCGTGGCGGTAGCGCGCGCGATTGAAAAATACCTGCGCAAGTGCGCACGGGCACAGTAAGCGGCGCGCGGTATATATTACTGCAGACGGTTTTTTCTGAACCTGGCCTTGAAGCGCTGCAGCAGGGAAGGGACCTTGTGGGGGTGTGCCGGATCCGTTTCCTGTTCTGTTGCAGCCTCTGTGAAGAAGGACAGTTTTGATTTGCTCCAGTTGACCAGCTGGCTTTCCGCCATGCAGGCAGCGGGTTGCAGCGGGTCTGCGCCCAGTGTTCCAACCAGTCCCTTGAGGTACTCCTCGCTCTGCACCTGCCTGAGTTTTTCTTTTGCCTTGTCCATGCGCTGGCGGATACCGAGGCGCTCGGCTTCATCCGCGTAGTCGACGTCGTCGAGGAACTGTTGCAGGCTGGTGCAGTGACGTTTCCACAGTTCAATGTCACGCAGCTGTTTTAACTGCAGGCGTTCCCGGTACCAGTCGGCCTTGAGCAACTGTGCACGGGTGAACATGGCGCGTATGCGCGGGTGGTGTACATCCATGCCCTGGAATTCGCCGGTTGCCATGATATGCAGCAGCGCCTGCAGCGGTGGGCAGGCGTCTTCGATACTGCCGTCATCCAGGTAGCGCTGCGCGACACGCTGTTGCGCCTCGACGATGTTGTTGATGCCGTCGACAAAATCGCCCAGGCCCTGCAGTTCAGGCCGCAGAATGTCATCGGTGAATACGGCATTGGGCTTGTCAAAGATCTTGCCGAAAAAGCCGTGTACAAAATGTTCAGTAATGCGATAGCCAAGGCGGCTGGCGAGCACCCGTTTGCCCTTGTAGTCGAAGTCTTCCAGCGGCTCCAGGTAACCGTGTCTTATCAGGTACTCGGGCTCGCGTTCCTCGGGTTCGATGCGCGCCCATATCTCCGGGATCAGCAGGCTGATGTCGTGATCGACCCGCACATACGGTCCGACGTACCCGGCCGAGCTGGAAAAGCCCGCGTAGCCGGTGAGAATATACGATACCAGCGCATTGTTGAGATCCGCCGTGGTGCGCAGGGCATTGAAAGGCCCCTTGGTCAACGCGCCCTCGCTGCCGGCGCCGGTGGTCGACGGCGATTTGCCGGTCAGGCTGCAGATGAAATCCATGAACAGTTCCGGCAGTTCCTGGTAATGGATCGGGTTATACACCGCCAGTGAACGTATGCCCGGTTCCGGCGGGTTGTTGCGGCGCCCGGCCAGTACCGCGTCGACAGGGTGGCAGACCTTTTCTCCCAGCGGCAGTTTGCGGCTGAAGCGTGCCGTCATCTCGGCGATGTAGGTGCGCTCCGGTTTTACCAGGTCGGGCCGGATCTGCAGGTAGCGCGGGTTCCTTGACGGCGCGCCGTCGACCATGCGCGGGTGCGCGGATGACACGACAAAACCGCTCCCGTCGTCGTTGGCCGATTTGAGCAGTGCCTGCATGGGTGGTGTAAACAGGTAGAAGGTATGCACGTCCTCGACCAGCCGGCTCAGCGCCTCGCCCGCGATCGGCTCAAAGTTGGCGATGAAGTTGTCGGGTTCCGACAGGTCTTTCTCGGTCTGCTTGTCGAAGCCGGGAATGACGGCATCGTCGGGGCGCTGGAACAGGCGGTACTCGCAGTTCTTCACCAGCTTGATGCTCTGGCCGCGCTTGCGGGTCGGCGCACAGTTGGCAACGCATTTTGACGGCACCACTACGGAAGCGCTGATGTCGTCCTCCATCTGGATTTTTTCCGTCGCGATATAATCCTGGCGCAGCTTGAAGGTGCGCCATTTGCCTTCCCGGTCGAAGCCGACGCGCAGGTAGGAAGCAACGATATTCCGGTTGTCCAGTTTCAGTTCGTGCGCGGGTGCGCCATCGACTTCATCCACCGACAGGTGGTCCCGCCAGCGGTCGCCCCACTCGGTGCGGTAGAAACGCTTGATCAGAAATGCGAGCGCCAGTATGCGCGGCGAAATGGAAGCCAGCCAGGCATTGAACTCGTCGGTATAGGTGGACGAGGGCGTCAACAGCTTGATGACCGAACCCAGGCTGCGCTCGGGACTCAGCGGCTGGCGCGTCGGATCGCGGTCTTCGTCCTCGAAACCCGGCTTGAAGCGGCGGGTATAGTCCTGGTCATAGATGGCCTGGACCTGGTCGAGGTCCTTCTGCAGATCGTCGACGAACAGCGGGCGGTAGATCACCGCATCGTTCAGCGACTTCGAGATCTCGGATTTGCCGCCACCGGATACCGTGGAGGGCTTGTGGCAAAAGGTGCCCTCCGGGTTCATGCCCACCAGCCGCCAGGAAGGCGCACCGGGGTGCTTCTTCATTTCCACCTTGTAGCCGCTGGGTTGTATGTAGGTTTTCCCGGGGCACAGGCGAATAGTCTGCAACTCGCCGTCCTTGTGCCAGGTGATAGTCTGCGCATTGAGATCCATGCGCACCCGTTGTGGAACGTAGATGATGTCCGGGCAGGTTTTGTCTATGCCGTAACCTTCCGGTTGCAGTTCCATCACATCGCCGTAGCGTTCCACCGTGTCCGCGAAGGAATAGCCCGGCTTGTGGGTGCGGCTGTCAACGCCGTACTCCTCACCGTGGTTGCGCCGCGGGAACGCCAGCGCGCCACCGGCGTGTTCCTCCTCGGCGAGACCGAACAGGTTCGCGGAGAAGCTGATCTGGGTCTTTACTTCCTTCTTGCAGTATCCGAAATAGTTGTCCGCCAGCAGCGTAACGATGACGCCGGATTCATCGCGGGCGGTGATCTTGAAGGCCTGGCCATCATTATATAACTCGTCTTCCTGCTTCCAGCACATGCCCTCGAGGCGTTGCCGGTCATTGGCGTCCTCCCAGTGTGGCAGGCCGACCTCTTTCTTGCGCAGGCCGACCAGGTGCGGGGCGAGGATGACGCAGCCGGTGTGGCCGGTCCAGTGATCGACATCCAGCGCCGCGTCGAACTCCGCCAGGTAAGGGTTGCCCCCGTTACCGAAAATGCTCTCCACGAAATCCAGGTTGCTGACCAGGTTGCCGGGTGCAAAGAAACGGATCTCCATGGATTTTTCCGTATCCTTGCCGGGGATCTCGGGGCATACGATGGGGCGTAACAGCAGTGACACAAACATGCGTGCCGGAGTTGGCAGGTCCGAGGTAAAGGGAATCGTGAGCAGGTCCTGCGGCGGCCTGAGCGCGTGCGTCAGCATGTGCGCAAAGGTGGCCTTGGGAACCGCCTTCTTGTCACCGGGTATCGGCAGGCCGCCCTCCGCGATATGGAACGAGCCCTTGGTGGTGCGCCGGTCGCTGGCCGGGTTGTGCAGTACACCCTGCTTGACGCGATAGCTGGAAACGATGTCCGAGTGAAACTCGTCCTTGCCCATGGGCAGCGAGAGTTCGCGCGCCACACCGTGCCGGTCGAGCATCAGCGACTGGGTGGGCAGTGTCGGTATCCGGTCGAGATCGAGGTCGTCGAAGTAGCGGATCAGGTAATCCTGGATGCGCTGATCTACCCAGCAGTGATAGTCGGCCAGCAGGCGGTTCTTTTCCCGGTAGCTCTTGAGCAGGTCACTGGAAATACCGAAGAAGCCGGCCGCGTCGTCCGGGACACAGGTCGGCTGGCCGGACGAGGCCAGCTTGAGATTGATGTAGAGCTGCAGTCGGGCGCGCTCCTCCTCCGGACTCTCGGACGCCTTGTTCATACCAAGGACATGTGCAAAATCCATCAACCACTCCCCGAAATATTTCTGGCCCGTCCCAATCCGGGCAATGATCCCGTCGGTAACGGGAAAGCCATATTAGCGAATCAGGGGCGGGAATTCAGCGCAGTTACGCGGGGGATCTGGGGTGAAAGGGAGGATGTTGCGGTATGTTTTTGTTTTTTATCCAATAGTGTGTTTCCATTGAGGCGCTGTCGGGATTGATTCATGTTGCCCGATTTTACCACTGCAGAGCGTTTCACATGGGTGTGAAAGCGACCCTGTTGCACGGCGCAAAGGGCTCGCATCACTATTCGTCCGGGTGCCGGCATTATCGGTCTCCTCAAGAGACTGGTGCATGCCTTGATTGTTGCACGCAAAAGAAAGTACGGGGGAATTTGGAGCTTGAAAACACTGGGTCATCTGTTTGGTAACAATTTGGCGTGGGCAACTGCAATCAAGGAGAAAGATCCGGAGTTTTTCACGCGCCTGTCGAAGCAACAGGCTCCGGAGTACCTGTGGATCGGCTGTTCGGACAGTCGGGTCCCGGCCAATCAAATAACAGGTCTGCAACCCGGTGAGGTGTTTGTTCATCGTAATATTGCAAATGTTGTCGTTCACACGGATTTAAATTGTCTTTCCGTAATACAGTTTGCTGTTGAGGTGCTGAAGGTCAAACATATTATAATCTGCGGTCACTACGGGTGTGGTGGCATACAGGCGGCACTGGAAAATCACGAGCATGGGCTTATCGATAACTGGTTGCGTCATATCAAGGATGTCATCCGCTTCAATTCTGAAGATTTTGACGAGCTTGAACATGACAGGAAGCTGGATCTGCTCTGCGAGCTCAATGTAAAAGAGCAGGTTACAAATATTTGCAACACAACAATTGTCCGGAATGCCTGGAAACAGGGAAAAGAGCTTTCTGTTCACGGCTGGATTTACAGCGTTGAAAATGGAATTCTGAAAGACCTGGATACTTGCGTTACATCAAACGATGAATAAATTTTCGGTTACAATGGCATTGTTTCCCGCGGAATTGCCGTAGCCTGTGTATTGTTGATTGCAATGATATTGCATCGGAGGCGTGTGCTGGCAGTTTGAAGGACTGCCTCCAGCGGAAGAACCAGGTATGCAACCCCATATCAAACGGATATTTATCTTTCTGACGGTCGCCATGCTGCTGAGCGTTGGCGGTTCGTATTTGTATGAAAACAACTATGTAAGTAATAGCGTCGTAACAACGGGCAAGATCGTGTCGTTTAAACGCAAGGCCATCAGCTCGGCGCAGGGCGACCCGATAGAAATGGAAATCGAATTTACCGCTCCCGATAACCGGAAGCACGTATTTTACAGCAGCAGGAACGTCATCGAGCATGTAACCGGGAAGTACAGGGTTGGGGACGAAATACCTGTTTTATACAATGCGGCCGGCTACCCGCTGGCGAAAATAGGCTACGTTTCCCACGCCTATCAGATTACATTTGTATTCCTTGTTGTCGGGGCGTTGTTTTTTTGTGGCCTGGTTTATGCCTGGCGCGCAAGTGAAAAGGCGCGCGGCAGGGAAAAGACGGCCGATGCAAAGAGGCGGCGCTGATCGGGTTTTACATAACAGCGAACCGGGATAACAGGAAAGCATGGAGTTTTTTCAGCAGGTACATGTATCCAGTCTGGACATCGCGGACCTGAAAGGCCTGTTGACAATGGAAAGCCTGCCTGTCCTCTGCTCATCTATCAGCACCGTGACGTGTGCGAACGGCAACGAGGCGGATATCTATTGTGTCTGGGGTGCATTCAATGTCCGGCGTGAGGAGATACGCTACGGGGTTCGTTTCTCGCTGCTGAACTGCCCGCACGCCCTGGCATGGACCGTCACTTTTCATGAAGCGGATCAGTGTATAGTGATCCATTGCACGATAGACGAAAAAGAACAGGATGAGATCTTCGTTGACTCCATCCATGAATTTGTCGCAGCCTGGTCCGTCGGGATTTCCAGGGCGTTGAAGCAGTAATGTATACAGCAAACAGCATAATGGATTTACCGAAATGCCCCGGGTGCACACATGAAGGGTCAGCAGGGGCCGGCGTGGAAGCGCGGGAAAATGAAGAGATCGTCGAGGGTGCCAACGGCATATGAAAATATGGGTGGACGCGGATGCATGCCCTGTGGTCATCAAGGACATTTTGTTCAGGGCGGCGGATCGCACCGGGGTGGAGGTAACACTGGTAGCCAATCAGTTCATACGGGTCCCGCCGTCGCGCAATATAAAGTTCCTGCAGGTGGCCCCGGGTTTTGATGTTGCCGACAACGAGATAGTCAAACGGCTCGCTGCCGGTGATCTTGTGATTACCAGCGATATTCCGCATTGAAAAAGGCGGCCTGGCGCTCAGTCCCCGCGGGGAAATGCATTCCGCCGACAATATCAGGGCGCGTCTGAACATGCGGGATTTCATGGACACGCTGCGCGCGAGTGGCGTGGATACCGGAGGTCCGCCCGCGTTAAGTCAGGCCGACCGCAAGGCGTTTGCCAATCATCTGGACAGATGGCTGGCCGGGTGTGCCGGGAAGGGATAGCGGTAAGGCACGGGGTTGCTCACATATCCGACAGGAATTGGCGCGCCCGACAGGATTCGAACCTGTGACCCCCGCCTTCGGAGGGCGGTACTCTATCCAGCTGAGCTACGGGCGCTTGAGCGGGAAAGGGGAATGATACAGGGAACCGAGCAGCGGGTGCCAGCCCGCACGGGGAGAAACGGCGTGTAGGTACGGGTCAGGCTTTTTCGTCGAACAGGGAACCGAGCATGTCGTCGACCGCTTTCAGAACCCGGGCCGAGGCCTGTACCTGGAGTTCGTCCTGCCTGAGTCCCAGCATGGGCTCGACCAGGCTGGCGGGGCTGTCGTCGTTGAACCGGCCCGCACTGGCGATTTCCGCGGCGTGATCCCGGGCACTGGTGAGGCCGCGCTGAATACCCAGCATGGCTTGCGAGAGGGCGCTGTCGATTTTCATGGCGGCAACCTAGGCGAGGACGTCGAGCAATTCACCGACCGGTTCGGGGTCGCGGCTGTTGGCCTGGAAGGTGCCGGCGGGCGTTCCGCTGTCGGCGCGTTGTTCGTTGGCGCGGGTTTCGGCCTGTGGTCCGGCGGCGGCTTTTTGTGCCTCGGTCTGGCGGGCATCCGGTCCGGTCCGGTTGTTTGAAGGCTCGTCCTTGTCAGCCTTGTCTACCGGCCGCGCGGTGGCCGGCTCGGCCTGCGTCTGGAGCGGGCGGCCGGGTAATGCTGCAACGGGGGTTTGCGAGAGCTGCGTATCAACGTTCATGGTATGGCCTCCTGGTCATCCATGAGCCGTTACGGGTTCCCTCGCTAAAGGTAACGGCGACGCCGGCAAATCCTTTAGTAACGCCGGGGCGTTTTTCTTTCGCGGACAGGCGTTTGCAACTATACTTGCGCGCCAGATTGCGTTCCAGCCGCGCGTGATACAGACGGTGCGGCCCTATTAACTTATTGATTTCAGGGAGTTAAGGTGAGCCACAAAAACAGAACATCCAAGCATTCCTCCATCAGCATGCTGAACGTGCTGGTGATTGTCGCAGCTTTCTTCTATTCCGCAGCCAATGCGGTTGCCGCCGCAGCGGCCACGGCCGAAGAGGATGGTGAGCGCCTGCGCGCCAAGGTGATCGAAAACATTCGTCCGGTTGGCCAGGTCAATGTCGGTTCCGTGCCTGCTGACAGCGGCACCGCAGCTGCTGCACCCGCACCCGCTACAGCCGACGCCGCACCCGCGGCCGCGGGCGGTCGTTCGGGGGAGCAGGTATATAGTGCTTCCTGCACAATGTGCCACGCTGCCGGGGTGGCCGGTGCGCCGAAGCTCGGCGACAAGGCCGCCTGGGAGCCGCGCGCCGCCAAGGGTATTGACGGTTTGCTGGCGACCGCCATCAGTGGACTCAATGCGATGCCGCCCAAAGGTACCTGTGCCGCCTGTTCGGACGACGAGTTGAAAGGTGCTATCGAGTACATGCTGTCGAAAGCCGGTTTATAAACCGAAGCCGTGCGACGTAGAGAGGGTCGCCTGTTGGCGGCCCTTTTTTACGAGAGCATCCCTTTTAACTGTGCCAGGTGCGCCTGTCCCCGTTGTTTACGCACTTCCGGACTCTGCGCCATCCCCGGCCTGTCCCATTCGATGTCCGCATCCGGTAGTTCTGACAGGAAGCGGCTGGGTTCGCAGCTTTCCCATTCCCCGGCGCGGCGCCGTTTGCTGGCATAGGACAGTGTCAGCGTCTTCCGCGCCCGGGTGATGCCCACGTAGGCCAGACGGCGCTCCTCTTCGAGATCGTCCGCCTCGATGCTGCTGCGGTGCGGCAGCAGGTTCTCTTCCATGCCGACCAGGAAGACATGCTGGAACTCCAGCCCCTTGGCGGCATGGAAGGTCATCAGGCGTACGCAGTTTTCGTTGCCCTCGTCGTCCCGGTCGAGGCGGTCCAGCAGGCTGATGCGGTTAACCAGTTCCGCAAGGCCGGGCGGGTCATCGCCCTGCGTGGCCATGCGTTCCAGCCAGCCGATCAGTTCGCCGACGTTCTGCAGTTTGCGTTCGCCGTCGTTCGGGTCTTTGGCGCTGTCCAGCAGCCAGTCATTGTAGTCGATGTCGCGTATCAGCCGGTGAATGACCTGCATGGCATTGCCTTCCCGTGCCTGGTCGGCCAGTGTGACCACCCACTCGGCGAATTCGCGCAGGCGTGTCATGGCACGTTTGTTCAGCGTATCGGCAAGACCGCTTTCGAAACAGGCAGCCAGCAGGCTCATGCCCTGTTCCGACGCAAAGCTGCCGAGCTTCTCCAGGGTCGCTGCACCCAGCTCGCGCCGCGGTGTATTCACCACACGCAGGAAGGCGCGGTCATCATCCTCGTTTGCCAGCAGGCGCAGGTAGGCCAGCAGGTCCTTGACCTCGCGGTATTCGAAGAACGACGTGCCCCCGCTCAGGTGGTAGGCGATGCTGTGTTCGCGCAATACCTTTTCAAAACCGCGCGACTGGTGGTTGCCCCGGTACAGGATCGCGTACTCGCCGTGTTTGCCGCGGTGGGTGAACTGGTGGTGCAGGATTTCGGATACCACGCGTTCGGCCTCGTGTTCGCCGTCGCGACAACCCATGATTTTCAGCGGTCTTCCATAGCCCAGCGCGCTCCACAGGCGTTTTTCGTAGACGTGCGGATTATTGGCAATGAGCTGGTTGGCGCATTTCAGGATACTGCCCGCGGAGCGGTAGTTCTGTTCCAGCTTGATCACCTTGAGGCGCGGGAAATCCTCCTGCAGGCGATTCAGGTTTTCCGGGTTGGCGCCACGCCAGGCATAGATGGACTGGTCGTCGTCGCCGACAGCGGTGAAAGGCGTGGTCTTGCCGACCAGCAGTTGCACCAGGCGGTACTGCGCGGCATTGGTATCCTGGTATTCGTCCACCAGCAGGTGCCGTACCCGGTTCTGCCAGTGTTCGCGCACCTGGTCGTCGTTTTGCAGGGCCAGCACCGGCTGCAGGATCAGGTCGTCAAAATCCAGCGCGTTGTAGGCTTTCAGGTTGCGCTGGTATTCGGCGTACAAAAGTGCGGCGGCGGTTTCAAATTCGGTCGCTGCCTGTGCGACTGCTTCTTTTGGCAGTACCAGTTCGTTTTTCCAGCTGGAGATGCGGTTGCGCAGCGAGTCCGGTGCAAAGGCGCCGCCGCCCTTGCGCAGCAACTCGTCAATGAGGTGCAGGCTGTCCTGGCTGTCGAAAATGGAAAAGTTCGATTTGTATCCCAGCCCCGCTGCCTCGCGCCGCAGCATGCGCATACCGAGGGTATGGAAAGTGGAAACCTGCAGGCCCTTGCCGGCATCGCCGGACAGCAGGCGGCTGACGCGCTCGCGCATTTCCCGGGCGGCCTTGTTGGTAAAGGTAACCGCGACGATGTTGCGGGCGGGTATGCCGCAGCGCCCGACAAGGTGCGCGATTTTTTCCGTTATGACGCGGGTTTTCCCGCTCCCGGCGCCGGCCAGAACCAGCAGCGGGCAGTCTACCTCGCGCACCGCGGCGCGTTGCTGGGGATTAAGGTCGGCCATGGATCAGAAACAGAAGGGGGAACTGCGCATGCCGGTCATTGTAACCGGCAAAATTATTTTGTGGCAGCTTGTAAATCAGAAAAGCCGCTGCTGCGTTGAAAATACCTTCGTTCCCGGCGTCAGCTGTTATCGAGCCCCCGATAGGCGATGGCTTCCTGAAGATGGTTGCCCTGGATGTCGTCCTGCCGGTCAAGATCGGCAATGGTGCGGGCGACTCTCAGGATGCGGTGCACCGCGCGCGGAGAAAGGCGGAAGCGCCGCGCCGCTTTTTGCAACAGCTGCTTGTCTGCAGCGGACAGCCTGCAGATGCAGTCCATCCGCTTCAGTGGAATGCAGGCATTCAGGTGACCGCGACTCTGCTGACGCCGACGTGCGCCGGCGACGCGTTCGCGGACCTGTGCGGTCGTTTCTCCTTTATCATCATCCAGTTGTTCCCAGGAAATGCGTGGTACCTGTACCTGTATATCGATGCGGTCCAGCAGTGGCCCCGAGATGCGAGCGCGGTAACGCTGAATTTGTTCCGGGGTGCAGTGACACGTTCCGCCGGGATCACCCTGGTAACCGCACGGGCAGGGGTTCATGGCGGCGACCAGCTGGAAACGCGCCGGGAATTCGGCCTGCCCGCTGGCGCGGGAGACGATAATACTGCCGGTCTCCATCGGTTCACGCAGGACTTCCAGCACGTGGCGTTTGAATTCTGGGAATTCGTCCAGGAACAGCACGCCGTGATGGGCCAGCGATATTTCACCCGGGCGCGGGTTGGAGCCGCCGCCCACCAGCGCGGCGGCCGAGGCAGTGTGGTGCGGTGCCCGGAACGGCCGTATGCGCCAGTGTCGGATATCGAAGTGGCCGGCGCTGATCGAGGTCACTGCCGCGGCTTCCAGCGCCTGCTTTTCCCCGAGCGGCGGCAGCAGCCCGGGCAGGCGGCTGGCGAGCAGTGTTTTGCCGGTGCCGGGCGGGCCGACCAGTAGCAGGCTGTGGTTGCCTGCCGCCGAGATTTCCAGTGCGCGCCGGGCCTGGTGCTGGCCACGCACGTCGCTGAGGTCGGGCTGGTCTACGGTCTGTGGATCGGGAGCGTTCGCCGGGTGTGACAGGGTATCCGGGTTGTGCAGCTGTTCGCATACCTCCAGCAGGTGGCCGGCCAGCAGTACCTGCGCGGTACCGGCAAGGCCCGCTTCCGCGCCGTTTTCACTGGCGCACACCAGTTGGCGCTGTTGTTGCGTGGTGGCCAGTGCTGCGGGCAGTACACCGCAGACCGGTCGCAGTGCGCCGCCGAGCGCCAGTTCGGCTACAAACTCGTAGTGGTTTAATGCTTCCTGGGGGACCTGGCCGGATGCGGCCAGTATGCCCAGCGCGATGGCCAGGTCGTAACGGCCGCCCTGCTTGGGCAGATCGGCCGGTGCGAGGTTGACGGTGATGCGGCGTGCCGGGAAATCAAAGCCGCTGTGCTGCAGGGCGCTGCGAACGCGGTCCTTGCTTTCGCGCACGGCGGTTTCGGGCAGGCCGACAATGGAGAGTGCGGGCAGACCGTTGGCAAGGTGAACCTCAACGCTAACCAGCGGCGCCTGAACGCCCGTCTGGGCGCGGCTGTACACAACAGCAAGCGACATACATTCCTTCCATGGAATTATGAAGAACTATTTTTTCAGCAGTGCTGCTTCCAGCTCCGCGACCTGTTTTTCCAGTTGCTCCAGTTTGGCCCGCGAACGCGCCAGGACTTTGCTCTGTACGTCGAATTCCTCGCGGGTAACCAGGTCCATTTTGGCAAATACGGCCTGTGCGGCGGCGTTCAGGTTCTTTTCCAGGTCGGCCTGGAGTTCCCTGGCCACGGGCGGCATGGCGCCGGTCAGTCGCCTGGCGATGTCATCGAGCAGTTTGGGATCAAGCATGCGGGCAACCATAGCGGAGCCGGTCGACGGCGTCCAGATGCCATGTGCCCGAATCGGCAGGCCTGCGCAGCGGGGCGGTATGGCGCCGGGTATTGAGCCAGGAAGACGGGCGTGCACAACACTGGTGCACAAAAGCGGTGCGCACAGATTCAGGTCACCAGTTTGGTGCATGAAAAATGCCCGCGCAGCACGGAAAACAGCATAAGCAATTGAATAATAACTTTTTTATATGCTGGCACAGGAACTGCTAAAGCATTGCGTACGCCTGCTGTGGGCGGCATGTGTGTCCGCAGGCAAAAGA
>JBHHXO010000040.1:0-17917 GCA_046757125.1 Thiogranum sp. | reverse complement strand
GAACTTCCCGCTGGCGGCCGACGTATTTGAGTAATTCAAAATTCTGGGTGTTGCGCGTACCGATCTGCAGCATCACGCCGGTCGGGTTGCCGGTCTGCGCGAGCGCTGTGCGGATTTCCTCGACGTGCAGCTCGTGAGTGATTTCCATCGCCACCACCCGGATGTCGTACTTGCCGGCCAGTTCGAAGACGTAAGGCAGGCACGCCTTGCCGTGCCCCTGGAAGGAGTAGGGGTTGGTGCGCGGCTTGTAGGCCCCCATCCGCGTACATACCTGGCCGTGTTCCTGCAGCGCACGCATCATGGTTTCCACGTGCTCCGGGTTGCTTACCGCGCACAGCCCGGCAAACAGATTCAGGGTGTCCTGGCCGAAGCGCACGCCGTTATAGTCAAAGTGTGTGGCGCGCTTGTCATCCTTGTGGCGACCCAGTACCCGGTACTCCTCCGAAATGCGTACCACGCGCTCCACCGCCGGCAGGTTCCCGATTTCATCTACAGAAAGCGACGCGGTATCACCTATCAGGTACACCTCGGTAAGCAGCTGTTGTTCACCGGTCTCCTGGTGAACGCGATGACGGATGTTCGGCATGCGCTCGAGGAATTCCTCCAGCTGGTGGAATTCGACGCTGTCGGTTTTGGTGTCCGGTGCCAGAATCAGAATCATGTTGTGTCCCGAAATCGAAGTAATAAATCATCATAGGCGTCAACCCTGCGGTCACGCAAGCAGGGCCAGCAGCGCCTTACCTGTTCGCTACGTTGCATATCGATGGACGCGAGCAGCAACTCGGCATTGTCCCCACCGGCGCGCGCCAGCACTTCGCCTTGCGGGCCGGCCACGAAACTGTTGCCCCAGAACTGTATTCCCCCGGTCTGCCCCGAGGCGTCGGCCTCGAAACCGCTTCGATTGCAGACCAGCAGCGGTATGCCGTTGGCAATGGCGTGCGCGCGCTGTATGGTTTGCCACGCATCGAGCTGACGTCGCTGTTCTTCGGCACTGTCCGCGGGATCCCAGCCGATCGCGGTCGGATACAGCAGCAGTTCGGCGCCGGCCAGTGTCATCAGTCGTGCCGCCTCGGGAAACCACTGGTCCCAGCAGATCAACACCCCCAGTTTGCCGATGCTGGTCTGTATCGGCTGGAACCCCGTGTCACCGGGTGTGAAATAGAATTTTTCGTGATATCCCGGGTCGTCGGGAATGTGCATTTTGCGGTACCTGCCTGCCAGTGACCCGTCCCGGTCCAGTACCACAGCGGTATTGTGATACAGGCCGGCGGCCCGGCGTTCAAACAGGGAGGCTACAATGACCAGCTCCAGTTCCCGGGCCAGCGCAGACAGTCTTTCAGTGCCCGGCCCCGGTATCGGTTCGGCGTGATCGAAACAGGCGCTGTCCTCTGTCTGGCAGAAATACAGGCTGTTGTGCAGTTCCTGCAACAGGACCAGTTGCGCACCCTGCGCGGCAGCGGCCCGTATCTGTTCGTGCGCCTGCTGTTCGTTGGCCGAGCAGTCGGCACTGCAACGCATTTGCACAAGCGCGGCGGTCAGGACTGGACTGGTACTCATGCCGGTAATTCTACGCCAGAAGGGAACTGCATGGTCAGGCAATGCAGGCTGCCATATTGTTCGATCAACGGCAGGCAGGGAACCTGCACCACTTCACGCGCCGGAAAGCAGGTTTGCAGCTGCTGTGCTGCCGTATCATCCGCCGGGTCATCGTAGGCCGGCACAAGCACTGCACCGTTGAGCACCAGGAAATTGGCATAACTGGCCGGCAGCCGCCCGCCGTTGTTGTCGAATCGTGGCCCCGGCCAGGGCAGGGAGACCAGCCGGTAGGGTTCGCCCCCGGCTGTCCGCAGTTGCTGTAACTCCCGGGCCATGTCCTGCAGTTCATCATATCGGCTGTACCCGGGTTCATCGCAGGCCTGAAAGGCGATGGTCGTTGCGTCGCAGAAGCGTGCCAGCATATCGATATGGCCGTCGGTATCGTCACCCTCCAGGCCACCGTGCTCCAGCCACAGCAGGCGTTGCGCGCCCAGCAGGCCACGCAGTTCGGTTGTCAGTTGTTGCCTGGAAAGTCCGGGGTTACGGCCCGGCTGGAGCAGGCAGGATGCCGTTGTCAGCAAGGTACCGGCGCCATCGCTGTCGATACTCCCGCCTTCGAGAACCAGCGCGACCGTTTGGCAGGACGTGTGTCCGAACCGGCCCTGCTGAAGCAGTTGCCCGTTGATGGCGTTGTCCAGTCGGGCAGGGTGCTTGCCGCCCCAGCCGTTGAAGGTGAAATCCAGCAACAGCGGCTGCTCCCGCACCAGTACAGTGAGCGCTCCGTAATCACGTGCCCAGGTGTCGTTCGATGCGGTCACTGTTGTGACGATGTTCCCTGCGGGCGCCCCGGATGCAATGAGAAAATCCCTGACCCGGCTGGATTGTGCGGCGCTGGCACAGTTGATCAGCACCGTTTCACGCCGTGCAATCTCCGTGGCGATGGTGTGGAACACCGCTTCGACTTCGGGGAGGGTTGCCGCCCAGTCACCGTCTGCACGCGGCCAGGTCAGCATGACACCGCTCTGCGGTTCCCACTCGGCGGGCATGCGTCGTTCAGGAAAGGACATGGCGTACGCATTGTAATCGGCGCAGGGAGACCTGCGCCAGTTGATGCACCACAAAATCCTGCAGGAGCGGGCTTGCCCGCGAAGGAGGCTGTTACTGTTGTTTCCGGTGCGGGATGACCGAGTGAATCACCTGCTGGTTCTCGAAATACACGACAGTGTCGCTGTACACCCAGTGCGTAATAGGCGGCTCCCCCACCGGCCCCAGGCGTTGCTGCGGTTCACCGTACTGTTGCAGGACCTGATCCATGGTCATGCCACCGGCAGGGCGGGCTATCGCCGCGTCTTCTGCGACGGCTTCCACGAGCAGGGTATCGCTCATGGCATTGCCACCTGCGAGCGTCGTGCCAAGCAAAACCAGAAGAGAAAAGCTGATGCGCTGCATGATATTGATCCTTATGTCGATTCGGACGGCTTCAATAGTTGTTTTCGGCAGGCCGCGCTTGTGATTTAATGCGCCGCTATGTTTCGACCTCTGGCACTGTACATCGGTCTGCGCTATACCGGCGCAAAACGGCGTAACCATTTCATTTCCTTCATCTCCCTGATCTCCATAGTCGGTATAGGTCTGGGCGTTGCTGCGTTGATCACGGTGCTATCTGTCATGAACGGCTTCGAACAGGAGCTGCGCACCCGCATTCTGGGCATGGCTTCGCATGCCAGTATCAGTGGTTACCGGCAACCGCTGGCAGACTGGCAGGCAGCGGCCGGGCTGGCCATGGAACAGCCCGGGGTGATCGGGGTCGCACCCTATGTCCAGGGTGAGATCATGTTGACCAGGGGCAAGAAAGTCAGTGGCGCGCTGGTGCGGGGCATCCTGCCGGAGATGGAGCCCGATGTATCCACCGTCGGTGAGCACATGCGCAGCGGCCGGCTGGATGATCTGCAACCCGGCGAATACCGGATTATCCTCGGCTCCGAACTGGCCTACAGCCTCGGCGCGCGGCTCGGCGATCAGATCACCATGGTGACGCCACAGGCCAATTTCAGCCCGGCCGGGGTACTGCCGCGCCTGCGCCGTTTCCGCGTAAGCGGCATTTTCGATGTCGGCATGTACGAGTATGACCGGGGTGTTGCACTGGTGCACATGGAGGATGCCGCACGCCTGTTCCAGCTGGACAACGCGGTAACCGGCATACGCCTGCGGCTGGAAGACCTGTTCAGGGCGCCGCAGGTCGCGCGCCAGCTGGCGGAGCGTCTTGGCAGCGGACTGAAAGTGGAAGACTGGACCCGCCAGCACGCCAACTTCTTCCGCGCCGTGCAGACCGAGAAACGCGTCATGTTCGTGATACTCACCCTGATCGTCGCCGTGGCGGCCTTCAATATCGTGTCGACACTGGTAATGGTGGTGACCGACAAGCGCGCCGACATCGCTATTCTGCGCACCCTGGGTGCGACACCCGGTGTCATATTGCGTATCTTCATCATCCAGGGCGCACTGATCGGCTTGCTGGGAACGGCGCTGGGAGTTATTGGTGGTGTCGCGCTGGCGCTCAATGTCGAGACTATCGTGCCGGCTATCGAGAATGCCTTCAATGTCCAGTTCATGCCCGCCGACGTGTACTACATCAGCGACCTGCCTTCAAAACTCAACTGGCCCGATGTGTGGCGGATCGGCCTGGTCGCCTTTCTGCTGAGCCTGCTGGCCACACTCTACCCGGCCTGGCGTGCCTCGCGCACACAGCCGGCCGAGGCGCTGCGTTATGAATGACCGGCAGCCGGTACTGGCCTGTTCGCAACTGGTTCGGACCTTCACACAGGGGCAGCTCAATGTCAGTGTGCTGCGGGATGTAAGCTTGTCCGTGGCGCCCGGCCAGCAGGTCGCCATCGTCGGCAGTTCCGGCAGCGGCAAGAGCACGTTGCTGCACCTGCTGGGCGGGCTGGACAGGCCGACCTCCGGCGCAGTACAACTGGCGGGACAACGCTTCAGCACCCTCAGCGAGGCAAAGCGCAGCCTGCTGCGCAACCGGCACCTGGGATTCGTCTACCAGTTTCATCACCTGCTACCCGAGTTCACCGCGCTGGAGAATGTCGCCATGCCACTGGTGATTCGTGGCGATGATATCGGTAGCGCGCAACAGACAGCAAAGGAAATGCTGCAAAGGGTCGGCCTGGAACAGCGCCTGATCCACAAACCCTCAGAACTGTCCGGTGGCGAGCGCCAGCGTGCGGCAGTGGCGCGGGCGCTGGTCACCAAACCGGACTGTGTGCTGGCGGACGAACCCACCGGCAACCTGGACCGGCGCAACGCCGAACAGGTCTGCCGGTTGATGCTGGAACTGAACAGGGATCTGAATACCAGTTTCGTGATCGTCACCCACGATCCTGACATGGCCGCGCGCATGGACAGCGTCTGGCACCTGGAAGACGGCCGGCTGGATGCTGCGGGCGACTGATCCCGGTCTCAGTCGCCGGCTACCGGTGTAACCAGTCCGGCAGCCAGTTTTGCGCGCTCACGTGCGTCTTCGGTATTATCACCATAAGCCAGTGCGACACCCATACGGCGGCGCACGAAAGCCTCGGGTTTGCCGAACAGGCGTACTTCGGTTTGTGCCACGGCGAGGGCTTTATCGACACCTTCGTAAGCGATGCCGGTTTTGTCCATCCCGCCATAGATGACGGCGCTGGCGCCGGGGTTGCGCAGCGTAGTGTCGACCGGCAGACCGAGGATGGCGCGGGCGTGCAGTTCGAATTCGTTCTGCCACTGGGTCACCATGGTAACCATGCCGGTATCGTGCGGACGCGGACTGACCTCGCTGAACCAGACCTGGTCACCCGCAATGAACAGTTCCACGCCAAACAAGCCGAGGCCGCCAAGATTGTCGGTGACGGTGCGGGCCATGTCCTGCGCCCTGTGCAGGGCGGTACCGCTCATGGCCTGCGGCTGCCAGCTTTCCACGTAGTCGCCGTTTTTCTGGATATGGCCCACGGGCGCGCAAAAAACGGTCTCGACCGCGCCGGTGCTGCCGATGGCACGTACCGTGAGCAGGGTGATTTCATACTCGAATGCAATTTTCTCCTCGACAATGACGCGGCCGCTGTCCACGCGTCCGCCGCTACGCGCGTAGTCCCAGGCCTTGACGACATCGTCCGCGCCTGCGATCAGCGACTGGCCCTTGCCGGAAGACGACATAACGGGTTTTACAATGCAGGGATAACCGATGCCGTCGTCTATTGCGGCCTGTAACTCATCCAGGCTTTCCGCGAAAGCATAGTTCGATGTCGCCAGCCCCAGCTGTTCGGCGGCAAGACGGCGGATACCCTCGCGGTTCATGGTCAGTTGCGTGGCACGCGCGACCGGAACCACGCTCGCCAGGCCGTCGCGTTCGATATCCGCCAGCGTATCCGTAGCGATGGCCTCGATTTCGGGGACGATGATATCGGGCCGCTCGAACTCCACCAGTGCCCTGAGCGCATCAGCGTCGGTCATATCGACAACGTGGGCGCGGTGCGCGACCTGGTGGCCGGGGGCATTGGCGTAACGGTCCACCGCGATAACTTCGGCGCCGAAACGCTGCAGGGCAATAATCACTTCCTTGCCCAGTTCGCCGCTGCCCAGCAGCATGACCCGGGTGGCGGTGTTGGAAAGCGGCGTACCCAGCCGCATCAGAAGAACCACCAGCCCTTGTCCAGCGAGTCCTCGCATTGCTTGAGCTGGGCGCGGTAATTTTTGGCGCGTGTGTCCACCTTGCGGGCTACTTTCATCAGCCAGGCCTTTTTCTTGTAGGTTTTGCGTTTAAAACCGCCGTGTCCTTCATGGTAGGCAAGATACTGGTTGTAGGCATCCCACCTGGATATCCCCAGCTTGCGGTGCGAAATATTGCCATACCAGCCGATAAAGTCCACCACGTCGTCGAAGTCATCGCGGTCGGCCCAGCGCCGTCCCGTGGATTTCAGGTACCAGTCCCAGGTCGAATCCTTGATCTGTCCATAGCCATAGGCAGAGGACATGCGCGTCCAGGGTATAACCCACAGCAGCTTTTTACGCGGTGGTTTCGCATCGTGCACGAAGCGCGACTCCTGGTAGATGATGGCCAGCTGGACGTGTATCGGCACACCCCATTTCTCATAGCTGTCCAGCGCGGCCGGGTACCAGTCGTCCTTCTCGGTGAAAATCTCGCAACTGTCCCTGATGTTTTCCGGGGGACTGGTCGAACAGGCAAGCATCGCCATGCCCGCAAACAGGAACAGCGCGGCCAGGGAGACGGGTTTTCGGTACAGGCGGATCATGTCTGGAAGCGAAGCTTAGCAGACTACGGAGTAGATGTTGCCCCCCGGGAGCACTTCCTCAGGATGTCTTTGCCATGCTTCAGGACGCGAGCGTAGCGGGGTGATTTGCTCGCAATGACGACACGTCAGAAATGCAGATAAAGCCCTGCATAGGGTCCGTCAAACTCGATATCGGCGAACGAGTCGTCAAAATCGTCCAGGTCGAGCTTGATTTTCCGGTAACCGATGTCCGCACCCACGTACCAGGGTGATGTGTAGGTGACCCTCACGGTGTAATCGTAGAAAGAACTGCCCTGGTATTTGACGTACGATCCGTCTGCGCTGAGGCCCAGCCCGGTGAGCGGAAGGTCTACCCCGACACCGGCATAGGCCATGGGAACCCAGCCGGATACCTCGGCCGTCTGGGTCCCGGATATGGCACCGGTAATGCGTGATTTGCTGTCGATATACTTGGCGTTGATACCCAGATCGATGTTGGCGACCGTGTCGAGCGGGCTGTAGTAAAGGGTAATGTCCGTCTGGTCGAGCTGCACCTCGCTGCTGACATCTTCATTGACAAAAAAAGTGGTGCCGCCGTAGGAAACCGTTTTCGTCAGCCTGCCGGTGGCATCCTCGTCCAGATCCGTGCGGCTGATCCTGACATTCGGCAGGAAAGGAACAGGGTGTTCCAGGCTGGCGTAGTAATAGCCCAGGTTGCCATCGTCGTAGCCCAGGTCCCTGTTGGCATCGATATCGTTGGCGGAGTCCCTGCTCTGGTAGCGCACCGTACCGCTGACATCGAAATTCCAGTAGCTGGCGCCGACGGTTACGCCGAGCAGGTCGGCGCCGGCTGCGGCGGGCAGCAACAGGGCTGCGAGGAAAAGGCTTTGTGACTGACGCATGCGACGCCCTCCGGGTTGGCTGGTTTGCGCTACACTAGCATAACGGCGAGCGGATTACGGGACTTGCGTCACAGTTATCGCCGCTATGGACAAACAAGGGTTTCAAGGATGAAATGCTTTATTCGGCGCTGGCTTTCCTGACCGGCGTCTGCGTCTATCAGTACTTGCCGGGCATAGCGGATGGTGCCTGCCGGTGGCTGCTTGCCGCACTGCTGCTGGCAATGTTCCCTGTTCCCCTGCTGCGTGCTGCAGCCATGTTCTGTGCGGGCCTGCTGTGGATCTGCTGGCGGGCCGGCCTGGTTGCCGATGCACAACTTCCGGTTCATCTGGAAGGCAGGGATGTTCTGGTGCGCGGGGTGATACAGGGCTTGCCCGAGCCAGGGAGGCAGCAACGGCTGCGCTTCGGGTTTCTTGTCGACCAGATCGCTGCAGGGGAGGACTGGCAGGATCTGCCGTTGCTTGCACGTGTCACCTGGTATCGCAACAGCCAGGCTATACAACCCGGGGAGCGCTGGCAGCTCAGGCTGCGTCTCAAGCGGCCACGCGGTTTTGCCAACCCGGGCGGATTCGATTACCGGCGCTGGCTGCTGGCACAGGGCATCCAGGCCACCGGTTATGTGCGCAGCGGCACGGTAAACCGGCGCCTGCACCCGCCCCGCGGGCAACCGGTGCAGATAGCAAGACAGCGCTTGTCGGCACACATCCGGCAACTGGATGCGCCGGAACGCATGCGTGCTTTATTACGCGCACTGGGTGTCGGTGACCGCAGCGGCATGTCGCCGGCGCAATGGCAGGTACTGCGCGCGACCGGGACCAGTCACCTGCTGGCGATATCGGGCTTGCACGTCGGCATGGTGGCCGGACTCGTATTTTTCCTCACCCGCAAGGGCTGGAGCCTGCTCGGCAATCCACAACGCTGGCCGTCTCCGCGCGTGGCAGCAGCGTGCGCCATGGTCGCCGCGCTGGCGTATGCCTTGCTCGCCGGTTTCCAGGTGCCGGCGCAACGGGCGCTGGTTATGGTCAGCGTGTGGATGCTGGCACTCATATGGACAGGCAGACCCGATCCCTGGCGGGTGTGGGGCTTTGCGTTGCTGGCGGTCCTGTTGCTGGACCCGTTTGCGGTGGTGGATGCCGGGTTCTGGCTGTCATTCGCCGCGGTGGCGCTGATTTGCCTGCTGACCCGGGGCTATCACGGGCAGCCGGGGCCCTTGCGCCGGTTGCTGGGCATCCAGTTCGGCCTGTTGCTCGGGCTGGCGCCGCTGCAGTGGCTGTTGTTCCAGCAGCTGTCTGTCAGCGCCCCGGTCGCCAATCTGATCGCCATTCCCTGGATCGGCCTGGCGGTGGTGCCACCGCTGCTGACGGGTTTGCTGCTGCTACCGCTTGCGGGCGCTGCCGGTGACTGGTTTCTGGAGCTGTCCGCGCACAGCCTGTCGCTACTCTGGTGGGTGCTGGAACAGCTGGCCGGTCTGCCGCTGAGTCTCTGGCAGGTGCCGGCGGCGGCACCCGGCTGGATGCTGTTGTTGGCACTCGGTATCGCCGTGATATTGATGCCGGCCGCGCTGCGCCTTGCGCCGGCCGGCATCATGCTGCTGTTGCCCCTGTTCTGGCTGCAGCCGGAACGCCCGCTACGGGGCGATGTGTGGTTCACCCTGCTGGACGTGGGGCAGGGCCTGGCGGCCGTTGTGGAAACCCGCAAGCGGGTGCTGGTATACGACAGCGGAGCGGCCTTCCGAAGCGGCTTCAACACCGGTGACGCGGTACTGATCCCGTACCTGGTAACGCGGGGGTACCGGCATGTCGACCGCCTCGTCGTCAGCCACGCGGACAACGATCACAGCGGCGGAGCGCAGGCGCTGTTCAAGCGCATGGACGTATTCAGCATTCACAGCGGCGAACCCGGGGCCATCGACTGGGCCCGCTCGCAACAATGCGCGGCCGGGCAACGCTGGACCTGGGACCAGGTCCGCTTTGAGTACCTGGCTCCGGCCGGGGCAGGCAAGGGCAATAACAACTCCTGCGTACTGCGTATCGAAACGGCAGGCGGCCGGGTGTTGCTGTTGCCCGGGGATATCGAACGTGGTGTCGAAAGGCAACTGGTCGCTGACTACGCCCCGCAACTGGCGGCGCATGTTCTGGTGGCGCCACACCACGGCAGCCGGACGTCCTCAACCGCGGCATTTGTCGACGCGGTACGTCCCGACTACGTTCTGTTCCCGGTGGGTTACCGGAACCGTTTCGGTTTTCCCGTGACGGACGTGGTGGCACGCTACCGGCGGGCCGGCGCCCGCATCCTGGATACGGCACGCAGCGGTGCCATACACATGCGCCTCGAGGCCGGGCGGGGCATGAGGCCGGTGAGCCACCGGAAGGCCGCTCGCGGGCGCTGATTGCCTGTCCCGACAGCGCCGGCTTTATACTGAAATCGTTCGTATTTTTCTCCAGATCAAGTATTATTCCCCCGGTTTGATGCCAACAGGAAAGGAAAACGTTACGTGTTTGAACTGGTAGCCGCGGGCGGCTGGCTTATGGCCCCCATTATCGCCTGTTCCATCATTGCCTTTGCGATCATCGCCGAACGCCTGTGGACACTGCGCGTCAAGCGGGTAATCCCCGGACCGCTGGTGGCCCAGGTCTGGGCCTGGGCCAAGGAAAAGAAACTGGACGTCGAGCGCATGCAGACCCTGCGCGCCGGTTCGCCGCTGGGCCGGATCCTGGCCGCCGGACTGAGCAACCGCAACGCCAGTCGCGAAATCATGAAAGAAGCCATCGAGGACACCGGCCGCCACGTGGTGCACGAGCTGGAGCGTTATATCAACACGCTGGGCACCATAGCCGCGATTTCCCCGTTGCTGGGCCTGCTGGGTACCGTCATCGGCATGATCAAGGTGTTCTCCGCCATCACCACGCAGGGCGTCGGCAACCCCAGCGCACTGGCGGGTGGTATTTCCGAAGCCCTGATAACCACCGCAGCCGGGATGGTGGTGGCTATTCCGACGCTGATGTTCTACCGCTACTTCCGCGGCAAGGTGACCATGCTGGTCATCCGCATGGAACAGCAGGCGCTGCGCATGGTCGAGGTATTGCACGGCCAGCGCAGCCGCGAGAGTATCGAGGATCAGCAGCTGTGAACCTGCGTCAGCCGGAAGGCGACGAGCCGGAACTCAACCTGACGCCGCTCATCGACGTGGTGTTCATACTGCTGATCTTTTTCATGGTGTCGACCACCTTCCAGAAAGAATCGGAAATCAAGATCGAACTGCCCGAAGCCAGCGCCGATCCGGTGGAAGAAAAGAAAGACGTACTGGAACTCGTTATCGATGCCGAAGGCCGCTATTTCATCGAACAGCAGCAGGTCGTCAATACCGAGCTGAATACGCTCAAAAAGGCTATCGGCGAGTTTCTCGGCGACCGGACCAGTGTCCCGGTTGTGATCCGGGCCGACCGGCGCACGCCGTATGAATCCGTGGTGCGCGCCATGGATGCAACCTCCCAGATGGGTCTGGTGCAGATGTCCCTCGCCACCAGCCAGCCGGAAAACGCGCAAGAGTGAAGCAACAGCCAGTTACGGCTGCCGGACTGTATAAACGCCTGCTCGGTTACGCTGTACCGTACTGGCGTGTCTTTATCGTCGCCGTCGTGGCGATGATATTTTTTGCGGCTACCGATACCGGTTTTGCCGCACTCATGAAACCCATGCTGGACGGCAACTTCACCGAGCGCGACCCGGACATGGTCCGCTTCGTGCCGCTGGCGCTGATCGCCCTGTTCGTGTTTCGCGGACTGGCCGGTTTCGTGTCGCGCTACGGGATGAGCTGGATCGGCCGGCGCGTGATCCAGGTGTTGCGCCGCGACCTGTTCCACCAGTTGTTGCGTCTGCCGGCGCGCTACTATGACCTCAATCCCTCCGGTCGCCTGCTGTCGCGACTGACCTTCGACGTCGAACAGGTCGCGGAAGCAACCACCAACGCAGTCACCATCCTGATCCGGGACAGCCTGACCATGGTTTTTCTGCTGGCCTACATGTTCTGGATCAGCGGCTGGCTGACATTGCTGTTCCTGGTCATCGGGCCGGTACTGGTTATTCTCATACGCGTCGTCAGCCGCAGCTTCCGCCGGATCAGCCACCGCATACAGGATTCCATGGGTGAACTGACGCAGTTCAGCGATGAGGTGATTCACGGTCAGCGGCTGGTCAAGTCGTTTACCGGCGAGCAATGGCAGGAAAAACAGTTTGAGCAGGTGAACGAACGCAACCGCAAGCTGCACCTGAAGATGGCCGCCGTACTCGGCGCCAGCACACCCATTGTGCAGTTGATCGCCGCCTGTATTCTGGCCCTGGTGATCTACCTGGCCACGCTGGAATCGGTCACCCGCGAAATCAGCGTCGGCAGTTTCGTGTCGTTTATCACCGCCATGTTGCTGCTGATGCAACCCATCAAGCGCCTGACCAATATCAACGCCTCGATCCAGCGCGGCGTCGCGGCAGCGCGCAGTATTTTCGAAGTGCTGGATGAACCCGTAGAGCAGGACCGGGGCAGGCTGGTGCTGCCCCGCGCCCGGGGCGCGATTGAATTCCGCAACCTGTACTTTGCCTATGATCCGGCCAAGGGCGAGGTACTGAAGGACATTTCCTTCAGCGTACAGCCCGGCCAGACCGTGGCACTGGTAGGACGTTCGGGCAGCGGCAAGACGACACTGGCAAACCTGCTGGTCCGTTTCTACGACCCCGTGCGGGGTGCAATCTACCTGGACGGTGAGGATATCCGCAACTACCGTCTCGCCGACCTGCGTACGCAGATCGCCATGGTCGGGCAGGACGTCACCCTGTTCAACGATACCATTGCGCACAATATCGCCTACGGGCGCCCGGGCGAGGTACCGGAACGGGAAATCATCGCCTGCGCCGAAGCCGCGCACGCCATGGAGTTCATTCGCGAGCTTCCGGATGGCCTGGCATCCCGCATAGGCGATCGCGGCGTGCTGTTATCGGGTGGCCAGCGGCAGCGTATCGCCATCGCGCGCGCCATGCTCAGGAATGCTCCGGTGCTGATACTGGACGAGGCGACCTCAGCCCTTGACAGCGAGTCGGAACGCACGGTGCAGGAGGCCCTGGAGAAACTGATGCAGAACCGCACCTCGCTGATCATTGCACACCGCCTCTCCACCGTGGAACGCGCTGATCGTATCCTGGTGCTGGAACAGGGGCGCGTTGTCGAATCGGGTACGCACGCGACGCTGTTGGCAAAAGAAGGCGCCTATGCCGACCTGTACCGCCTGCAATTCCGGGAAGACGGCCGGCATCCATGATGCGTGGACGCCTGCAGCAACACCTGCACGCGCTCTGGTACGGCGGCTCCCGGGCGTACCTTGTTTTGCTGCCGTTCTCAGGGTTGTACTGCGCACTGGCATGGCTGCGCCGCCTTGCTTACCGTGCCGGGCTGTTACCCGTAACGTATCTCGACTGCCGCGTGCTGGTCGTCGGCAACATCACGGTCGGTGGTACCGGCAAGACACCGCTGGTGATTGCCGTTGCCAGGCGCGCACAACAGGCCGGTCTGAAGGTGGGCATCCTCACACGCGGTTACCTGGGCAGGGCGCGACACTGGCCGCAGCGGGTCAGTCATGACAGCGATCCCCGGGAAGTCGGTGATGAAGCCGTATTGCTGGCCCGAAAAACCGATGCCGTGGTATACGCCGGGCCGGATCGGGTGGCAGCGGGGAGGGCGCTGCTGCGGGCGTCGCCCTGTGACCTGCTGATCAGCGACGACGGCCTGCAGCACTATGCCCTGCAGCGGGATGCCGAGATCGCGCTGGTCGATGCAACGCGCGGCCAGGGCAACGGCTTTTGTCTGCCCGCCGGTCCATTACGCGAACCCGCCGCGCGTCTGCGCAGTGTCGACGCGGTGGTGATGCTCGGGGATACCCCGGGCAAGCCGTATTCCGTGTCGCTGCAAACAGGGGCGGCCCGCCATGTGGCCGACGCCTCGATCAGCCGTGATCTCGACCGGTTTCGCGGACAAAAGGTGCACGCCGTGGCGGGAATCGGCAACCCGGAGCGCTTTTTCGAGAGCCTGCGCGCGGCCGGGCTCGACGTCCGGACACACCCGTTTGCCGATCATCACCCGTTTTCTCCACAGGACCTGGCGTTCGGCGACGAGAGGCCGGTTTTAATGACCGAGAAAGACGCGCTAAAATGTGCGGACTTTGCGCAACACAACTGGTGGTTCGTACCGGTTGAGGCGCAGCCCAGCGCCGGCCTGGAACTCTGGCTGACGAAACTCTTGAGTCAGGATACAAACCTTGGATAAAAAACTGCTCGACATACTCGCCTGCCCGGTCTGCAAGGGCCCCCTTGTCTATGACCGCGAACAGCAGGAGCTCATCTGCAAGGCAGACCGCCTGGCGTACCCGATTCGCGACGATATCCCGGTCATGCTGGAAGAAGAAGCCAGGCAGTTGCCTGCCGAAGAAGAAGTATAGGGGATATCGCTGTGTCATACGCTTTCCGGGTAGTCATACCCGCGCGTTACGCCTCAACCCGGTTGCCGGGCAAGCCGTTGCGCAAACTGGTGGGGAAACCCATGTTGCAACACGTGTACGAAGCCGCCATCCAGTGCGGTGCGCAGCAGGTCGTGATTGCAACGGACGATGAACGTATCGAAGCGGCTGCCGGGAACTTTGCCGCCGAAGTGTGTATGACCTCCACGGAGCACGCCAGCGGTACCGACCGCCTGGCGGAAGTGGTAGCGAAACTGGGCTGGCCGGATGACGATATCGTGGTCAACGTCCAGGGTGACGAACCGTTGATGCCGCCGGCATTGATCGACCAGGTAGCCGGCGACCTGGCCGCCAATCCTGACGCGGCAATCTCGACAGTCGCGACACCCATGGTCGCTGCCGGAGAGTTTTTTGACAGTAACGTGGTCAAGGTGGTGACCGACCGCGCCGGTTTTGCGCTGTATTTCAGTCGCGCATCCATCCCCTGGGACCGGGATCTGTTGCACGATGGCGTGCAGGCGCTGCCAATCGGTATTGTGCCGCTACGCCACATCGGTATTTACGCCTACCGGGTCGGTTACCTGGGACGCTATGCACAGATGCGCGTCTGCCCGCTGGAGCAGGCCGAGCAGCTGGAACAGTTGCGTGCGCTCTGGTACGGCGAGCGCATTCATGTGGCGGAAGCCTGTCAGCGGCCGGGGCCGGGGGTCGATACCGAAGAGGACCTGCTTATCGCCGAACAGCTGCTGCAGGCAAAACATAACGGCAACGCCTGAAGCAGGCCCTAATCGAGCCAGGTAACGATGACCGGATTGAGGCCACCGTTTTCATCGAACAGCTGCAGGGTATGACATTGCCGGACACGCCGGGTGGCTTCACCGAACTGGTTGCCCTGGATTACCGACTGCCGGTCCTCACAACCAAGCACCAGTGATTCTTCACTATCCAGGATTTCGATGACGCGGCAGGCGTGTCCGCTGTATTCGACGCGCTTGCCGACCAGCCGGCGCAGCTGCTGCAGGAGTGTAGTATCAATCACGTCGGCATCCTACGGGACTGCTTGCACACAAGTCCACAGCGGGCTGTGATCCACCCGCGAAAAATGTAATGTAATTACTTAACTAAATACTTTATCCGCATATTAAATATAAATATATTCACTGCTGTCCCGCTAACAAAGCGGTGTTGGGCTGAAATAGCCGGGAAACCATGGCAAGAATCCTCATTGATGGTATTGGAGACATGAATCTGGATAACCTCTCCCGTCATTCCGGACCTGTTCCGGAATCCAGTGGTTTCAACGACTTTCCGGATGCCGGATCAAGCCCGGCATGACGATGTGGAGTTAACGGGACAGCAGTGAAATATATTCTGAAATATCCGGTGAAAAAACACTCAAAGCCATAGCATCAGGCCACAGGCAAAGCGCTGGCTGAGCAGCGGGTGGCTCGGGTACAGCCTGATCCGGTAATGCTGCAGGCCGTTAAACCCGTCGCAGGGCTGTGGATCGCACAGGTCTGCGCGGTACAGGGTTTCCTGCTGCGTACCTTTCCCGTCCGCTTGCAGCAGCACGCTTGCCATCGGTATGAACTCGTTGCGACCGTCGTGCGTACCGATTACACACTCCACCACCACGTCCTGTGGCGACAGGCCGTTCAGAACGACGGCGACCTCGATGGGTAACGGCTGCCCGGATACAATCGAACGGGCCGGGGCATTCGACAGGCGCACCGAGATTTTCGGCCAGGCTTCGGCGACCTTTTTTTTCCAGGCGGCCAGCTCGATTGCACCGTCGGCACGGTCAGCGGCCAGGCGCTTCCCCTGCCGGGCAGCAGGCCCGTAAAAATCGCGCAGGTAATCGCTCGCCATGCGTACATTGTTGAAGTGCGGCAGGATGGTGCGCATCGACGCCTTGGATTTCTCGATCCAGGGTTGCGGTTCGCCGTCGTCGTTACGCGCAAAATAGAGCGGTACCACTTCGCGTTCCAGGATGTTCATCAACTCATTGGCTTCCTGGGCATCGCGTATTTCCGTATCCAGTTCTGGATGCGGCGTAATGGCCCAGCCGTTGCTGCCGTCAAATGCCTCGGCCCACCAGCCGTCCAGCACGCTGAGATTGATCGCGCCGTTGATTGCCGCCTTCATGCCGGAGGTGCCACAGGCCTCCTTGGGGTACTCGGGAACATTCAGCCACACGTCAATACCGGGATACAGGTCGCGCGCGAGGGAAAGATTGTAGTCCTCCAGGACAAGAATTCTGCCGCGGAATTCCGGCCGGTTGGAAACCTTGACAATCTCCCGGATCAACTGCTGTCCCGGCTCATCGTCGGGATGCGCCTTGCCGGCAAAGATAAATACCACCGGGCGTTCGCTGTCGTTGACCAGGCGCTGCAAGCGTCCGAGATCACGAAACAGCAGCGTGGCACGCTTGTAGGTCGCGAAACGGCGCGCGAAACCGATCACCAGGATGTCACGATGCGGCAGCGACAGGTAGTGGATCATGCTCCTGATTTCAGACTCCACGCAGCCGTTGCGTTGCAATTGTGTGATGATGCGCCCGCGCAGTTCCGCGAACATGCTGTTTTTGTGGATCTGCCTTACGCTCCGGTAGACATGGTCGGGTATAGCGCCGATGAACTGTTCCCAGAACGACTGGTCGGTCAGTTTGGCGCGCCAGCCGCGCCCCACATACATATCGAACAATGCCGCCCACGACTGGCCCAGGAAGGTATCCACATCGACACCGTTGGTGACATAGGCGAGGGGGTTCTCGGCCGGGGGAATCTGTGGCCAGAGATAGCTTTCCATCCTGGACGCAACGTCCCCGTGTATGCGGCTCACGCCGTTGCAGAAGCGCGAACCGCGCAGGCTCAGCGCAGTCATATTGAATGCCCCGGTGTGACCCGGTGTCTCGCCCAGCGCGAGGAAGCGCTGTTCATCGCCGCCGAGTTCGTTGATCAGGGCGCTGAAATGCGTGCGCACCAGTTCGACGGAAAAGATATCGTGCCCCGCGGGCACCGGGGTATGGGTCGTGAATACCGTGTTCGCCGCCGTCAGTTCAAAGGCGCTGTCGAAAGCCATGCCGGCGGCCATATACTCCCGACAACGCTCCAGCACCTGGAAACCGGCGTGCCCCTCGTTGATATGCCACACGCTGGGCGCCAGGCCCAGAGCACGCAGGGCACGCACGCCGCCGATACCCAGCACGATTTCCTGTTCGATGCGTGCCTCCGCGCCGCCGCCGTATAACTGGCTGGTGATGGCGCGTTCCTGCGGCGTGTTCTCCGCAACGTCGCTGTCCAGCAGGTACAGCCGGATGTTTCCCGCGCGTGCTTCCCATACCCTTATCTTCACCGGGCGCCCGGCAATGATCACGTTGACATCGATTTCATTGCCCTGCGCGTCGCGCGCCTCGACAACGGGCAGGTCTTCGGGATTCACGTGCGGGTAATCCGCGAGTTGTATGCCGTCGCGCAGGATCCGCTGGGTAAAATAGCCTTCATGGTAGAGCAGACCGATACCGACAAACGGAACGCCCAGGTTGCTCATGGCCTTGCAGTAGTCGCCGGCGAGTATGCCCAGACCACCGGCATAGATCGGCATGCTCTGGTGAAAACCGAACTCGGCGGAAAAGTACGCGATAAGGTCACTTTCCATGTCGAAGCTGGACTCGACGGCGGTTCGCGGGGAGATCGCGGGCGGCGCGTT
>JBHHXO010000039.1:0-18014 GCA_046757125.1 Thiogranum sp. | reverse complement strand
ACCAGTTTTACAAAAGTCGCATCCGGATCGAGGCCGCGTTCGTTACACAGATAACGGAACCAGCGTGTTCCGATTTCCACATGCCCGATCTCATCGCGCAGGATGATCCCCAGCACCTCAACCACCGCTTTGTCCCCCGCCTGCTCCAGCCGTTCTATCATACCCGGCGTTACGTCCAGGCCACGCGCTTCCAGCACGCGGGGCACCAGCGCCATCCTTACCAGTGGATCGTGCGCTGTCTTGCGGGCCATTTCCCACAGCCCGTCATGGGCATCAAAATCTCCGTACGCGTAACCGGCGTCAGCGAGCTGCGTACACAACAGGCGGAAATGGTACGCCTCCTCACCGGCGACGCTCGCCCAGTCCGTGTAAAACGCCAGCGGCATGTTGCGAAACCGGTAGACGGCATCCCACGCCAGGTTTATTGCATTGAATTCGATATGTACCAGCGCGTGCAACAAGGCGGCACGCCCCGGCGCGCTGCCCGGACGCCGGCGCGGCAGATCCCGGGGCGGCACCAGCCGCGGGCGCAACGGCCGCCCCGGCGTGCCGATGGGTTGTGGGTCAGCCCCGCTCTCGCATCCAATCCGCTGTGCCCGAAGCGCTTCCACCACCTGCTCCGTCAACTCGCACTTTGTTACGGGGTCCGTGCATTCGAGACATTGCAGCGCACATGCAAACAGGTCGTTACTGCTATCTATCACTGTATCTTCAGACATGGCGTTTTTTCACAACACACTTGCGCTTCACGCTGTAACGAGCCTGCAGCCGGCAGTCAGGATAGCAGAAAGAAATGGTCGACTCCTGCGCGCTCGGGGTACATCCGCCAGGGAACAGAAAAAGATCAATTTGCGCATCACAACCAGGTGTCCCGGGTTTGTATAAACAAGGGTTTGTTTGGATTAAATTAAATGATATATCAATAAGTTATATGTTTTTTATAACCCATATTATTACATTAATGCGGATTCATTTTTGACACCGGTATCCGGTTGGGCGCATGCTCAAACTGTCGCTGCCGGGGGGCCAGGTAAATGGGTGAACAACAGCACGTCCTTGAAGTCTACGAGCCCTATGAATACGAGGGGCAAAACCCGCTCACTGTTGCAGGTGTCTCGGTGTTGAAGGGGCCGATGCGCGATAACTATTACCTGCTGCGCCTGGATACACCGGTAGAATACGACCACGAGATGATCGAACTGCTGCTGGTCCTGCCCCACTACACCGGTGATAAAATCGACCGCGCGGTGAACAGTACCTGCACCGTCAGCATCTCCCGCGTACCCACTGATTCCGATATCGCCACCAGGAGCAGCGTGAGCTTCGAGGATTTTCAACGCTGGGGCGTGGGCAAAATAAGCCTGCTAGTCGCGCACTAGACGAATCCTGCCGCCAACCTGAACCTTTACACGACTGGTGCCCTGTTCCAGCGCGGGGGTATTCACGCTGGACCGACTCAATGTTGAAACCATCTCCGCCCGCACCGGTACGACGGGGCCCTGACTGCCGGCGTGAATGTTGATATCCAGTAACCTGTAGCTGCCGGCGCCCAGCGATGTGCGGATAATTTCCGCGCGTTCCTGGTAAGCTTTCAGCGCCTGTTCAATCAGCTCGTTCTCTGCCTGCCGGCGCCGCTCGGGGGAAACCGAGAACTGCAGCGACTGCACCTGTAAACGACTTTGCAACACCCCCACCAGCTGACTCAGCCGGTCCACATCCTGCGATTCCAGCTGCAACTCCTGGCGACCACGCCAGCCCGCGATTTTTCTGTCCTCGCCATACACCGGGTAGGTCTGGTAGTTGCCGCTGCGCGACGTCACCTGCTGGCTGGCACGGGCCTGCTCCAGCGCCCATGCCATGGTTTTGTTGATCCTGTCCGCCAGGTCTGCCGCCTTCCTGCTCTCCGCTGTAGCGTTCAGAACCGCGCTCACACGGTCATTGGCAACATCGCGCCCGACCTCGACCTGGAAACTGACCTGGTCTTCGGCGACAGCCGTTTCGGCCGCAACCGTTGTGGAAAAGACCATGCCCACCGACCAGAACAACAAAACCAGAGTACGTATGATGTACATTATCTCACCTCAATGTATCAGACTTGCAGGAAGAGATCAGAATCCGCGCGCCAGATCTGCGTATAGATCATCGATAGATTCCAGTCCCACAGCCACCCGGACCAGCCCGTCGGAAATACCCGCTTCCGCACGCTGCTCCGGCGTGAGGCGGCCATGCGTAGTGGTGGCCGGGTGCGTTATGGTCGTCTTCGTATCGCCCAGGTTGGCCGTGATAGAACAGACACGGGTAGCATCGATCAGTTCCCAGGCGGCCTGCCGGCCCCCCTTGAGATCGAATGCCACGATCCCACCAAACGCGGATTGCTGCCGCGCCGCCAGCTCGTGCTGGGGGTGGGAGGTCAGGCCGGGATAGTAAACCCGGCTGACCGCCGGCTGCTGCTGCAACCAGTTCGCCAGTAATTGTGCCGACGCGCAATGCGCCTGCATGCGGATCGCCAGGGTCTCCAGCCCCTTGAGGAATACCCAGGCATTGAACGGGCTCATGGTCGGGCCGCAGGTACGCAGGAAACCGTACACTCCCTCGCCGACAATATCCTCGCGCCCGACCACCGCACCGCCAACGCAGCGTCCCTGCCCGTCCAGGTACTTGGTCGCCGAGTGGATTACGATATCCGCACCGAGCGCCAGCGGTCGCTGCAATGCCGGGGTGCAGAAGCAGTTATCCACCACCAGCAGGCAATCGCCGGCGTGCGCCAGTTCTGCCAGCGCACTGATGTCGGCCACTTCGGTCAACGGGTTGGAGGGCGTCTCGAGAAACAGCAGCCGCGTCTCGGGGCGTATGGCGGCTTCCCAGGCCGACACATCATCCTGTGCCACAAAGGTCGTCGCAATACCGAATTTCTGCAGATAATTATTGAACAGCAGCGTGGTGCTGCCGAAGATACTGCGCGATGACACCACGTGGTCACCGGCCTGCAACAGGCCGGCACAGGTCGCGTAGATCGCCGCCATGCCGGACGCTGTGGCCACGCAGCGCTCACCACCTTCCAGCGCGGCAAGTCGCTGCTCGAAAGTCCGCACGGTCGGGTTGGTAAAGCGGGAATAGATATTCCCCGGCCGTTCCCCGGAAAACCGCGCAGCAGCCTCCGCGGCGCTTTCGAAGACATAACTGGACGTCGGAAAAATCGGTTCCGCGTGTTCCGCTTCCATGGTGCGCTGTTGCCCGGCCCGCACCGCCAGTGTTTCAAAACCGGGTACTGTATCTTCTGTATCGGGCATAACCCTCTCCTGTCACGAACCTCGGTAACGGGCGAAAAAAAACCCGCCCTCGACTGACAACGAAAGCAGGTGCCGTCGCTTTAGCCGAATTTATCAAGCGCCCGCAAGCTGAATCTCAAATCGGCGCAATACAAGACTAGACAAAATCAGCGGACACGGTCAAGCATTATTGTGCATCTCGATCACTTCGTCATCGCCCAGGCGGCGTTCCTCCTTGGCCGAATCACTGCGCAGTTTCTCCAGGTGCGAGAGGTAATCGACAGTCACCCCACCGGTTACGTACTCTCCCGTAAACACCGAACAGTCAAATGTTTTTATCTCCGGGTTACCTTTCCGCACGGCATCGACCAGGTCCTCGATGTCCTGGAAGACCAGCCAGTCGGCGCCGATGGCTGCGGCAATCTGTTCGACACTCCTGCCGTGCGCGATCAACTCGTCCTTGGTGGGCATATCGATACCATAGACGTTGGGATAGCGCACCGGGGGCGCCGCCGAGGCAAAATAGACATTCTTCGCACCGGCGTCGCGTGCCATCTGGATTATCTGCTGGGAAGTGGTTCCGCGCACGATGGAATCGTCCACCAGCATGACATTCTTGCCCCTGAATTCCAGGTCGATGGCATTCAGCTTCTGGCGCACGGACTTCTTGCGCTCCTGCTGGCCCGGCATGATAAAGGTCCGCCCGATGTAACGGTTCTTGATGAAGCCTTCCCGGTACTTGACACTCAGGTTGTTGGCCAGCTGCAGGGCGGCGGTGCGGCTGGTATCGGGAATAGGTATGACGACATCGATATCGTGCTGCGGGCGCTCGCGCAGGATTTTTTCCGCCAGTGCTTCGCCCATGCGCAGGCGCGCCTTGTACACGGATACATTGTCGATAATCGAGTCAGGCCGCGCCAGGTACACGTGCTCGAATATACAGGGCGCATAGGCAGGCTGATCGGCGCACTGGCGTTTCGCCATGTTGCCGTTCCTGCCCAGGAAAACCGCCTCACCGGGACGCACGTCATCGACCAGGTCGAATCCCAGCGGATTGAACGCGACACTCTCCGACGCCACCATGAATTCTACGCCTTCCCCTGTCTCACGACGGCCGTACACCAGCGGCCTGATGCCATGGGGATCACGAAATGCCACCACGCCGAAACCGGTGATCATGGCCACTACCGCGTAAGCGCCGCTGCAGCGCCGGTGCACGGCGGACACCGCGGCAAACACGTCATCTTCATTGATGCGCAGCTTGCCGCACTGCTGCAGTTCGTGCGCAAACACGTTCAACAGCACCTCGGAATCCGAATCCGTATTCAGGTGGCGCAGATCCTCGCGGAACAGGTTCTGCTTCAGTTCCTCGGCATTGGTCAGATTGCCGTTGTGCGCCAGGGTAATCCCGTACGGGGAGTTGACATAGAAGGGTTGGGCCTCGGCGGAACTCTCGCAACCGGCAGTCGGGTAACGCACGTGTCCGATGCCCATATTGCCGCGCAGGGTGAGCATGTGGCGCGTGTGGAATACATCGCGCACCAGGCCGTTATCCTTGCGCAACCACAGCTTGCTGCCCTCGCAGGTCATGATGCCGGCCGCATCCTGCCCGCGGTGCTGCAGCACTGTCAGCGCGTCATAGATCGACTGGTTGACCGCCCCGTGAGAAACAATACCGACAATGCCACACACTGTTTTGAACCTCGGTGTTAAAAACCTGCGTTAGAATTCAGAAGCGGATGCGCTCCGCGATATCGGCAGGCAGAAAACTGCGCAACCACAACGCGATATCCTGGAAATATCCCAGCAATGTCGATTCCTGCCACCAGGGGTCCTGGGGGATACTCGTCAGGCCGGCCAGCATAACCAGCACGGCTACAATGACGACACCACGCGCCACACCAAACAGCATACCCAGGATGCGGTCTGTCGATGTCAGTCCCGTCTTGCTTATCAACTGTCCCGCCAGGTAGTTCACCACACCCCCTGCCAGCAGGGTACCGATGAACAGCAAGCCGAATGCGACCACATTACGAATCGTCGGCGTATCTATCCATTCCCGCATCATCCTGGACAGGTCGTGAAAAAACAGCATGCCTACCCACAGCGCCGCGATCCAGCTGAGCAGGGAAAGCGCTTCCTTCACGAACCCGCGCCACAGGCTCAACAAGGCTGAGACGGCGATAATCACCAGCAGAATATAGTCTGCCCAGATCACCCTGCGCCCCTGCCGTAGCGTCGGGTAAACCGCCTGTCAAAACCATGCATGCGACTATTTTACTCGAAGAGGGCCGACCATGGCGACAGCTAATCAGGGGTAGGAAAGCACGCGCCCCTTGAGGCTGAGCCTGTCCTGCATCTGTTGCCGGCTCTGCTCCGCATCCGCCCGCTCCAGGAAAGGGCCGACGCGCACCCTGAAACGTGGTTTTCCGTCCACCGTAGCCTTTTCCACCTGGGTCACGAAACCGCTCTTGCGCAGTCTGTCACGCAGCCGCAGGGCATTTTTTTCCGTGGAAAAGCTGCCCATCTGCACCACCCAGCTGCCCAGCGGGGCGGGTTTCACCGGTTTGCTTTCCGGCCCGGGCGCTGCGGCTACCGGTTCGGGCTCGGGCACCGGCTCGACTTCAGGTTCGGGTTTGGATCTGGATTCAGATTCCGTCCCCGGCCCGTCATCGGGTTGCACGGCTTCAACCGGGCTTTCCGGCGCCTCGACCACCTGCGTGTCAGTCTGAACAACGGATACATCCGGTTCGGCAGGTATCGCATCGGGGGCGGGAAACGCTTCGAGTGGCGCACTGATCATCGGGTCTTCCGGTTCCGGCAATGCCTCCATCTCCGGCACCAGCGTCCGGTTGGGCCCTTCCAGTATCATGGGCACGAAAATAACGCCCAGGGCCACCAGTACGATAGCGCCGACCAGGCGCTGCTTCAGCAATACGTCCATCCTGCCTCGTTACCCGGACTCCGGTCGCCGGGCTATCCATTCAGCTACCGTGTAAAAAGAACCGCAGACCAGCACACGATCACCGGGCTGCGCTATGTTTTCCAGCAAGGCTGCCGCATCCGCAACCGTTCCACAGGCGCGCACCCGCTCCTCCCCCGCCACCGTCACCAGCTGCGCCGCCAGCTGCCCGACCGGGCTGGCGCGCTCGACGCCCAGCCCCGCTGGATACCAGCAATCCACCTGTGGATCGAGAACGCGCGCAAAAGCGTCTGCATCCTTGTCCCGCATCATACCCAGCACCGCGTGTGTCCTGCCCGCCGGCGGCACGAGCCTGAGCGCATCCACCAGCGCCAGCGCCGCCTGCGCATTATGGGACACATCCAGCACCTGTTCCACCCTGCCCGTCAGCCGCTGCACACGCCCCGCCAGTTGCACCCATTGCAGCCCCGCGCGCATGGATTTCTCCGTAACCGGCAAACGTTCTGCAAACATTTCCAGCAGCATGAGGACAGCCGCCGCGTTGGCCAGCTGGTGTGCACCGGACAGGGCGGGCCGGGGCAGATCACGGTAACGGCTGTGCGCACCCTGCCAGTGCCAGCCACGGGCGGTTTCCACCAGACTGAAATCCTGTCCGAGCACCCGCAATACCGCACCGACACTGTCAGCTACGGCGCGCAGGCTGTGCGGAGGATCCGTGTCGCCGCAGACCACGGGACACCCTGCACGCATGATGCCGGCTTTCTCCCGCGCGATGGCTTCGCGGTCTGTGCCCAGCCATTCGGTGTGATCGATACCGATACTGGTAATCAGGGCGGCGTCTGCATCGACAATGTTTACCGCATCGAGGCGCCCGCCCAGCCCGACCTCCAGCAGGGCAACGTCCAGCTTTTCACGGCTCATGATATCCAGCGCCGCCAGGGTGCCGACTTCGAAATAGGTCAGCGAATCCCCGCCGCGGGCAGCATCGATACGCGCAAAGGCGTCACACAGAGCCCGGTCCGAAACGTCCTCGCCACACAGGCGGATACGTTCGTTGTAACGCAACAGGTGCGGCGAGGTATAACTCCCGACCCGGTAACCCGCCCGGGACAGGATGGCTTCCAGTATCGCTACCGACGAGCCTTTGCCGTTGGTTCCCGCTACCGAAATACTCCGTTGCGCCGGCCTGCGGCAGCGCAAACGGTCCGCGACGCGGCCCACCCGCTCCAGCCCCAGGTCGATGGCGGACGGGTGCAGTGTTTGCTGCCAGTCCAGCCAGTCCTGCAGCGTTGTAAAGCGTGGGGATTCAGTCATGCTCCGGACCGTATCCAGTAAGGAGGGTGTTACCCGGGGACGCCAGGACAGCGGCGACGAATCAGCACCTTATTCGAGCGATGCGTGATGCGTCAGTATGGCCAGCAGGGAGGCGATACGCTCGCGCATCTCACGCCGGTCGACGATCATGTCGATGGCACCGTGTTCGAGCAGGAACTCGCTGCGCTGAAAACCCTCCGGCAGGGTTTCGCGCACGGTCTGCTCGATAACGCGCGGACCGGCAAAGCCGATCAGCGCCCTGGGCTCGGCGATATTGATATCCCCGAGCATTGCCAGGCTCGCGGACACCCCGCCCATGGTGGGATCGGTCAGCACCGAGACAAAGGGAATACCCGCTTTCGAAAGGCGCGCCAGAGCCGCGCTGGTCTTCGCCATCTGCATCAGCGACAACAGGGCTTCCTGCATGCGCGCACCACCGCTGGCGGAGAAACACACCAGCGGGATACTGTGATCCAGGGCGCTGTTCACCGCGCGCACGAAACGTTCGCCCACCACGGAACCCATGGACCCGCCCATGAAACGGAATTCAAACGCAGCCGCCACCAGCGGGACACCCTCGACCTGCCCGCGCATCGCCACCAGTGCATCGGTTTCGTGCGTGGTTTTCTGCGCCTGCTTCAGGCGGTCGATGTATTTCTTGCTGTCCCTGAATTTCAGCGGATCGATCGGCTGCACCTCTGCACCGATCTCCTCGCGCGGTTCCGCGTCCAGGAAAAGATCCAGACGCCGGCGTGTACCGATACGCACGTGGTGATCGCACTTCGGACAGACGTCCTGGTTGCGCTCCAGTTCAGCGCGGTAAAGCACCGCATCGCAGGAGGCGCACTTGCTCCACAGACCCTCGGGTACCGTGCGCTTGTCCTTGTTTTCGGTCCTGATGCGCGATGGCATCAATTTTTCAAACCAGCTCATTGTCCTGTTCCTGACTGTCCGGTGTACACGGCGGGTGGCGCCGATCGTTCAGACTTTATCCATCGCCGCGCGCATGTCGGCAATAACCTGTGGCGCCCGGGCGGCTATCTCGCCGGGCTGATCGGCCAGCGCGGCAATGCGGTTGACCAGCGCACTGCCGACCACCACGGCGTCGGCTACGGCGGCAACCTGTGCCGCCGATTCGGCATCACGTATACCGAACCCGACGCCCACCGGCAACCCGGTATTGCTGCGAATCTGTTCCAGCTTGTCCGCCACCGCCTGAACATCCAGGCGGTTGGCGCCGGTAACACCCTTGAAGGATACATAATAAAGGAAACCGCCCCCGTTTTCCGTCATCATGCGAATACGTTCGGCATTACTGTTCGGGGCGGCGAGGAAAATCGGATCCAGCTGCCCGGCCTTCAGACAGGCCACCAGCTCGCCGGCTTCCTCGGGCGGCAGATCAACGGTAAGCACACCGTCGACACCGGCCGCAACGGCCGCTTTGGCGAAGCTGTCGTACCCCATCACTTCAATCGGGTTCAGATAACCCATCAGCACCACGGGTGTGTCATTGTCCTGTGCGCGAAAACTGCGCACCATATCGAGTACCTGGTGCAGGCTGACATGGTGTTCCAGCGCACGCTCACAGGCCGCCTGGATCACCGGGCCGTCGGCCATGGGATCGGAGAAAGGCACACCGAGTTCCAGCACATCGGCGCCGGCCTCCACCAGCGCGTGCAACAGGGGCACCGTGACCGCGGGCTCGGGATCACCGGCGGTAATGTAGGGAATAAGCGCTTTGCGTCCACGTTCGCGCAGCGACTCGAAACGGGCGGCAATACGGCTCATACCCTGATCCCTTCCAGGGCGGCGACAGTGTGTATGTCCTTGTCACCCCGGCCGGACAGGTTGACGATCAGCAATTTGTCGCTGTCCAGTTGCGGCGCCAGTTGCTGCGCATACGCCAGGGCGTGACTCGATTCGAGCGCCGGCATGATACCTTCTGTGCGGGTCAGGGCGTGGAAGGCCTCCAGCGCCTGTTCATCCGTGGCCGCCACGTACTGCGCGCGGCCACTGTCTTTCAGCCAGGCGTGCTCGGGCCCTACGCCCGGGTAATCGAGCCCTGCCGATACTGAATGGGTTTCGATAATCTGGCCGTCCTCGTCTTCCATCAGGTAGGTCCGGTTACCGTGCAGCACACCCGGGCGACCCGCGCACAGCGGCGCGGCGTGCTTGCCGCTGTCGAGACCGTAGCCGCCGCCCTCGACGCCATACATGGCGACACCGCTGTCCTCCAGGAAAGGATAGAACAGGCCGATGGCATTGGAACCCCCGCCCACACAGGCAATCAGCCCGTCCGGCAGGCGGCCGGCCTGTTCCAGTATCTGCGCGCGCGCTTCACGACCGATAACGGTCTGGAAATCACGCACCATCGCCGGGTAGGGGTGCGGACCGGCAACGGTACCGATGATATAAAAAGTACTGTCGACATTGGTCACCCAGTCGCGCATGGCTTCATTCAATGCATCTTTCAGCGTTTTCGAGCCCGATTCAACCGAGACCACTTCGGCACCCAGCAGGCGCATGCGATACACGTTGATCGCCTGGCGTTTGATATCCTCGGCGCCCATGTACACGACACATTCCATACCCAGGCGCGCCGCAACCGTCGCTGTCGCCACACCGTGCTGCCCGGCGCCGGTTTCCGCAATGACCCGGGTCTTGCCCAGGCGTCTGGCGAGCAGGGCCTGGCCGATGGTGTTGTTGACCTTGTGCGCGCCGGTGTGATTGAGGTCTTCGCGTTTCAGGTAGATCTGTGCACCACCCAGTTGCTGACTCCAGCGTTGTGCGTGATACAGCGGTGACGGGCGGCCAACGAAATGGGCAAGATCCCGGTCCAGTTCCGCCAGGAAATCCGCATCCTGGCAATACTGCTCCCAGGCCAGCCGCAGTTCTTCCAGCGGCTCCATCAGGGTCTCGGCGACAAAGCGCCCGCCGTAGGGCCCGAAATGCCCGCCGGCATCGGGTAAAGCGGTCAATGGCAGCGACTCATCGGTTTGCCTGGTTTGCGTCACCACGTTCTACTCCTCGTATGAATTCCTGTATTTTTTGTGCCGATTTGATGCCTTTCTCAAACTCGACACCACTGCTGGTATCGACTGCGTAAGGCCGGGTCCGGGCGACCGCATCAGCGACCGTGTCCGCTGTCAGGCCGCCGGCAAGTATCAACGGCCTGCTGGCAACGGCCGGCACCTGTGCCCAGTCAAAAGCGACACCGCCACCACCGTGCGTGTCCGGCTGCCAGGTATCCAGCAAAAACCCGCAGGCATCAGGATGCAGCTGCATGGTCTGCTCCGGATCCAGGCCGGGTTGCATGCCTATCGCCTTGATATAGGGTCTGCCAAATCCCGCACACCGGTCAGCATTTTCACTGCCGTGGAACTGCAACACATCCACCGGCACGGCTTGCAGTACCGCTTCCACCTGCTCGCGCGGCGCATTGACGAACAACGCCACCACACTGACAAAGGGCGGCAGCGCACGGCAGATTTCCCGGGCCCGGGGCAGTTCCACGTAACGCGGGCTTTGGGCGTAAAACACCAGCCCGATCGCATCGGCACCCGCCTGTGCCGCTGCCACGCCGTCCTCGGCACGGGTGATTCCACAAATTTTCACGCGGGTTCGCATCAGGCGCAACGAAACAGGCAGTATAAAGCGCATATGCTAGCAGAAAGCGGCCTGTTGCGGGGATTTTCAGGACCTGAAAAAACCTGTAAGCAGCTGATTAACATGGGCTGGCCCACACCTGCTCCGGCGGGACCGCGTTCCCGGCGCCCCGTTAACCGCTTCCGGATCAAAACGTTCCTCCCCCAAACCCGGCGTCCGCCCATACCGGCATCGCCTTGATGTTCTGCGTGAGAATTATCACCAGAGGCCATTGGAAATATCTTGCACCCGGGCGAACTACTCTCTGCCAGATTGATATTAAATACCCTAAAGGGATCCCTTTCAGGGCCGTAAACGCCGACATAGAGGGGGACGAACAGTGCATCTGCCGATCCCGTTTTTCAACCTGTAACAGCATAGAACCAAGGGAGATGTTCATGAAAAGGAATGCTTTTGTACGCGGTATAGCCGCAGTCCTGCTGGTTGCCGCAATGCTCACGGGACTGGCTGCCTGTGGCGGTTCATCCAGTTCATCCGACTCAACCGATTCATCTTCATCCGGCGGTATTTCCGGCGCCGCAAGCTAGGGAGAACAACAATGAAGCAGCTATTTACAGAGATAAAACACAAGGGGTGCCGGTTGCTGAGCGGCGTGGGGCTCGCTGTAGCGCTTGCCGTGGGTCATATTTCGCCCACGCTGGCCCTGACGGCGGGGGAAAGCTATACAGTGGTGGTTTCGCAGATCAATAGCGACGGTTCGCTGACCAGTCTCAGCTCCACCAGCGCCACCGCAGACAGCAACGGCAAGATCGCCTTCAGTCTCTCCAGTCTGCCTGATGCCGATCAGACCAATTTTGTGCTGCTGGAGGTTAAAGACAGCAGTGGCAACGTAGTGCGACAGGGGATTGCACCGGCACCGGGGCCGGATGAAACCAATGATGTAGGCGTAAACCCGCTATCCGATGTCCAGGCCGAGGCGCTACGCGCTACCATGACCGGCAATAACACCGACAACCCGCTGGCCGCAGCCTTCGGTCTGGTGTTCATTCGCTCACAAAATCTGGAGAGCGCAGACATCTCGGGGCTCGGCACCATGATGGCCACGGCCATCCTGGGCAACGACGGGATGGAGGCATTCCTGCTTGCCAACGGCATCAGCCAGGGCGCGCTGGACACCTTCAAGAGCAGCATTGTCTATAACCCGGGCACAGGCACCAAGGATCTGTCGGACTATGTCGCCTTCTTCAAGCAGGCGGTGGACAACGGCGACGATGACGATCTGGCCAGGGCCGGCGGCCTCATGGCTGATATTCTTATCGACGCGGGTGCAACAGCGGGTATCGACCCGCAATTGTTGCTGGCTGCATTCAACGCCGCCGGCAATGCGAACGGTCTGGACGCGGCGATGCTCTCACTGTCTTCCGGTTTTCAGAATTCCGTGAATACCGCCGTAAGCGGTTTCTTTACGCGCATCGCTTCCGTTGTACTCAAGAAGGACTACAACACCGCACTTGCCACTCTCGGTGGCAGCCAGACGCTGATCGACCGCTTTAACACTGCCGTGCAAACTTTTGTCACCGCTCAACAGGCGGTCGACACGCAGTATGGTCAGTACTTCATGGATCCACAAGGCTATCTTGCCGCCAATCCCGGTGTCACGGAACAGGATGTTCAGGCAGCGCTGGATGCAGCATTCCAGGCGGCCTGGAATAGCTTCCAGACGGCCATTGTCTCGACCGGCGACGAAATCACTGCCATGCGTACTGTGGTCGCCAGTGCCATGGGAACCGTTGCATCGGATCCCGTCATCCTTGGCATTGGCACGGAAATGGATTTCGACGGCAATATCGCCAACTGGCCGATCCCGCAGACCGTGGCCGTTACCTGGGTCGCCAACACCCTGATCGCTGGCGGCAACTTCAGTTACACGCGTGACACTACGGCCGTCCCTGCCAACATGCAGAGCTGGCTGGACAGCGATGACGACGGCAACAATGGTGTTGACGGCCAGCGGCATGATTTCACCAGCCAGATGCCGGCGGCTTTCGCTGCCCTCATGGGGATAATGGAAGACGTGCAGATCGTAGAGGAAACCCGCTACGCTATATGGGGAACCGGCAGTGAGCCAACCCCGGAACAGCAGGAACAGGCCCGGATAGATTTCGCCAGCAATCTTGGCCGGCTGGCGGCCCTGATCGGTGGCACCACGGATGGCAGCACCGCAATCGGTGCGGACCAGAAGAAAGCCCTCATCAAGCTCATGGTACAGCCCAGCCTGAACTGATGGTGTGCGGCATGCACATTCCGTCTTGTGCCCGCATCGCCCCCTTCGGGGGGCGATCTTTTTGGCTGCTGGTATCCCTGTGGCTCGCCACAGGGATACCGGTGGCGGCGGGAGAGGCAGACACCTGGATATTGCGCGGGACCATCGTCCTCAACGGGACAGCAGGTTATGCCATTGTCGAGCAGCCCGGCAATCCGACACAATTATGGCAACAAACCGGCAGCGCGGTTCTGCCGGGCATGCACCTGGCCGAGGTATTCACTGATCACGCCATTGTCGTACATGACGGTGTACGCAAACGGATTGATTTCGGCACGCGGCTGACCGCCGCTGCGGCAATCCCGCCGGTAACAGCCAGTTACCGCATTGACCCGCTTCGATTCGCAGAGATTGCGGCTGCGGTGGACATCATCCCGCAGCAGCAGGACGGCCAGGTGGTCGGCTACTATGCCAACGGCATACCGGAAGAGTTACGCAGCGAGATCGGTCTGCAGCCCGGGGATCTGCTTCGCCGCATCAACGGCATTCCCCTCGACGACAAGCTCGATCCCTCTTACCTCCATGAAATGCTCCAGACCGGTCGGTTGAACGTGGACGTGGTGCGCGCAGGGCAGTCCATGCAGCTTGTGTTTCAGGTCGGCGAGTAGACCTTTCGTTTTCCACCAGCGCATACAAAGCCCGGAATGACTAACCCGTCCCCCTTAGGGCCTGTTAGCACTCACCCATACCGGCACAATCTATCTGAATTCCGGAACAACCCCGACGGGCTCGATCCCGTAGCATTCCGGGTAGCGCACACCCACCAGGTAAAGACCCGCGGCGGGTGCTGTCACACCGCCCCGGGTGCGATCCCGCCGGTCGAGAATATCCTGCACCCAGCCCGGCTCCCGTTCACCGTGACCCACCGCCATCAGCACGCCGGCGATATTACGCACCATATGGTGCAGGAAGGCATTGGCAACGATATCCAGGTACAGGTACTCACCACTGCGGCTTATGTCCAGCCGGTGAATGGTGCGCACCGGACTGTGCGCCTGGCACGCGAGGGCCCGGAACGAGGAAAAGTCGTGCTCGCCCAGCAGGTGTAGGGCGCCCTCCTGCATGCGCGATAATTCCAGCGGGCGGTAATGCCAGGTAACCTGGCGGTGCAGCAGCGCGCTGCGAATCTCGCGGTTGAGGATAACATAGCGGTAGCGGCGCTCCTGCGCCGAGAAGCGGGCATGAAAGTCGTCGTCCACTGCTCGCGCCCACAGCAGGCGTACGTCAGCCGGCAGGTTGGCATTGGCCCCCAGCACCCAGGAGCGATCGCTACGTACCGCCTCACTGTCAAAATGGATGATCTGCCAGGTGGCGTGCACACCGGAATCGGTGCGCCCGGCACACACCACCTGTAGCGGGTGATCGGCCACCCTGGACAGGGCCGCCTCGACATCGGCCTGCACCGAACGCGCGTGGTGCTGCCGCTGCCAGCCACAGAATCCGGCACCGTTGTACTCTACTCCACAGGCAATCCGCATTTCGTTACTCTGCTGCTTTCACCAGTCTGCAATGTATAGAGCAAGGCGCGCGACATCAGACGGCCCGGCTACGGACCCTGCATTCTATCCCGGTCGTCGCGTTGCCGGTAAGCAGGCAAAAAAATCCCCGCTCGGGCGGGGATCTTTGCTCCGGTCGGAACGCCGGTTTACGATGATGAGGTCATCTGCTCCATGATACTGCGCGCCTCGTCCTGCTGCTCGCTGTTACCCTCTTCCACGACTTCATCGAGAATACTCCTGGCTCCGTCCGGGTCACCCATATCGATATAGGCGCGCGCCAGGTCCAGCTTGGTCGAAATTTCATCCAGGTCCGCGAGTTCACCGTCGCCTTCGGGCTCTTCGTCCTGCAAGGCCGCACTGTCCAGATCCATGTCTTCGATATCGAATTCCATAGCACTGTCGTTTTTAACAGCATCGGGCTCGACACTGTCCATGTCGATATTCAGCTCGGGCCCTGATACTTCCGGCTCGTCTGTAGCCGTTTCCGGGGGGGTGAACTCTACACTGTCAGGCTTTTCTTCATCGACGGCATCAAAGGAAAGGTCGATGTCGAATTCCAGGCCCTCGTCCCTGGCCGCGTCGATATCCTCGTCAGCCCCGGCGACGGGCTCAAATGCTTCCGGTTCCGACCCGGCCTCGCTGTCGAGATCGAAGTCGATGTCTTCGGAAAGCGAGTCCATGTCCGGGTCATCGGTCGACCCGGCGGCCGCAGGCTGGCTGCCCGTCTGGTACATCGGGTTGTCGGGACTCATTTCACGCCCCATTTCGGCGACCTTCGTCCACATCGGGTCGTCGCTGTTTTCCAGCCGGGCCAGGATCCCCTGGGCGTGCGCGTCGAATGCTGACTGGTTCTTGCCGGCCAGGTACACTTCGAGCAGCTTGAGATTCAGGTTCTCGTTTTCGACATCCTTTTCCAGCGCGTCACTGATCAGGTCTTCCGCCTGCTGATAGCGCCCGTAGGCAAGATAGACATCCGCCTCGGCCAGCGGGTCGGCTTCGCCATCATTCTTGATGGAGCCCATATCGCTGACCGCAAACTCGGAAAGCAATGAAGATTCGCTGCTGGCTGAATCCGTCGAGTCCGGTCCCGAACCCACGATCTCGCTGTCCGATCCGGCGGATTCTCCGCGTGCCGCCTGCAGGATGCTCTCCTGGAACTCCGTCTCCACGCTACGCTTCCTGCGCAGACCGAAGAAGGCCAGCAGCGCAAGCACCACACCACCGGCACCCAGATACAGCGGGTTGGCCAGCAGTCGCTCGACAAACCCGGGCGTGGTAAAGGTATCTTCCACTACGGGTTCAGTTACTACCGGAGCAGGCTCAGTGTCGGCCACCGGCTCTTCGGCAACGATTTCTTCCGGTGCTGTAGCCACGGCGGGCGGCACCTCTGTCCCGGATTCCGTCGACATCGTTTCATCGACAGGCATCTCCGAGCCCGCGGCTTCATCAACAGCGACGGTTTCTTCACCAGCCACCATTTCGCCATCTGCTGCAACAGGCGCATCCTCTGCAACCGGTTCACCGTCCGGCGCATCCGCAGCAGCAGGCGATTCATCCGCCATACCCCCGGCCGCCGACTGCTCTCCCGTTTCCACAGGCGCTTCGGACCCGGCGACCATTGATTCTTCCATCACGGCTTCAGCCGGTGCTTCACCGTCGGCTGCAACTGTTCCCTCACCTGCACGGGCCTGCAACCTGGCCAGTTCATCATCCTTGAGCTGGATCAGGCGCTGCATGTTCAGAATCTGTTCCTCAAGCACCGTCAGGCGGCTCGACATTTCCTCACCCTGGCGACGCTGCGCCTCCAGCGCTTCGTTGGCCATCAACAGGTCCTGTTGCAGGGATTCCAGGTTGGCGCCTTCCACCGACGCGCTGCCGGCAGTACCTTCGGCCGTTTCCGGAGCGACCAGTGTCAGGTGTGACTCGACCGGGGCACCGGCATCTGGCGCGGCGGCCTGCACCGTGCCGCCGCTTTGGGCCGGTGTCAGGATCCCGCGGGATTCACGCCACGCGGCGTACTGGGCGCGGGATTCGCGCACAGCTTCTGCACGACTGATGGAAGTCAGCTCTTCGCGCGAAGGGACTCTCAGAACATAACCCGCTTTCAGGTTATTGATATTGTTGTTCACAAAGGCTTCGGGGTTGGCGCGCAGCAAACCCTGCATGGTCTGTTCGACGCTGACACTGCTGTCGGGCCGAACCTGCTGCGCGATCTTCCACAAGGTATCGTTACGCTGCGTCGGACCGTATTCGCCCGCTGTCGAGTAAGCCGACGGCATCTGCATCGTGTGGGTAACACGTTGCGCCGGCGCGGCAACCTGGGCGCGTTGTGCAGCCGGCTGTACTGCCGGGGCCTGCGGCACCGGCGCGGCCGCCGGCATGGTGGCCGGGGGATCGACCAGTACGGTGTATTCACGCAGTAACCGTCCCTTGCTCCAGGACAGTTCCACCAGGAAATCGAGGAACGGTTCGCGCACTACGTCGCGGCTGGTGATCATCACCACCGGTTTACCTTCCGCGTTGTGCTTTACCTTGAACCTGAGCTTGCTCAGGAACATGGGCCGGTCGATACCCGCGCTGGCAAAGGCTTCTGAGGACCCGATCGTAACCTTGAGTTCCTCGAGCTCGGAGGCGGTCGCTGAAAGCAGCGCTATTTCCGCATTAAGTGGCTGATTAAGCGCTGATTTTAGATCGATTTCGCCCAATCCCAGGGCGGCCACATTTGCGCTGGCCAATGTACCCAGCATTGCCATTGCCAAGGCCGATTTCCTGAACATACAAAGTCCCCTTTTATCCTTGTCCGCAACAAAACGGCGAACCCGACCGACTCCTGGATCGATCCTGCGCGCGCCACCGGCAACCCTTCAACCAGCACCCCCCCAGCATATATCAGAGGTGGTTTTTTATCAGCAATTCAGCAATCTGAATACTGTTCAGGGCTGCCCCTTTGCGCACATTATCGGCGACCACCCATAAATCTAAACCTCTGGGATGCGAGATATCTTCACGAATGCGACCCACGTACACCGGATCGCTGTTGGCACCCTCGCTGACCGCCGTCGGGTAGCCTCCGTCCCTGT
>JBHHXO010000038.1:0-18165 GCA_046757125.1 Thiogranum sp. | reverse complement strand
GCAAGTACAAGTCACCTGACCTTTCGTAACATGCAGGTTTGTTCAGGAAGACGTGGAAGCATCAATATCGGCCTCACTGGGATAGTCGGAAAAACAATCCTTGATATAGGGCGATGAATACAGCGTTACTACAATACCAATACTGATTACAAGCTGAATCCATTCAGCCTTACTCACCTGATGCACTGCCCCCATAAAAAAAGGAATGAAAACAATGGCTACGCTGGATACTGCTGACCCTGCAAGCAAGGCCCTGCCCCGGCGCCATAAATTTCTGGCAAACGACGACGCGCCCGGCTTTCTTTTAATCCAGGCATAAATAACCAGAACAGCAGGAACACCGGCCAAAAGCCCCCACCAAAGAGCCATTTTGTCCGAATAAACCATGTTGATAATCCCGGTCCGGTCAGTCCTGTTAACCAAAGAAATAATCATCACCAGATAGGGCTTTAACAGAAACAGCAAAATAAGCCACAGAGTGTCATTCATTCTGAGACATAGATTTTTATCATATCTATCTATTGAGTACTTCTCTGCCATACCTCACCTGCCAGTCTGTATTTATATCGGGCTATGCAACACGGCCAGCCATAATTTCACTCATCATCTGGTACTTGACCCGGTTTTCCACCGGGTTGAAATGGTAAAAGATGAAGTCTTTCTTTTTTGTGAATACCCGCCTGTCGTCTGACTCGCGCCTGACCTGCACGGGATATGACACCCACTCATTCGGGAATGGATATGCCTTGATCATACCTTTAACAATTACCTCATTAAGTGCATGCTGGTCGTTATTGGTCGGGGTTCGCCTCAAAACGCCCCGCCACTCTTTCAGAAGATCGCCGAGCATACCGGTCTGCACCCCGAAGATTCCCGAGCAGATGCCCGTTATTGAACTGCTTACTACCGCGGTATGCCTGTATTGATCGACATACCCCCCTGCCGTAAACGCCTCACTGGTCCACGGGAACACCGGCGCATAGGTGTAATAAACTGCATTATCCCTGATGCAGTTAAAGGCCCTGTTAATATTTTTCAGAACCAGGATATCAAAATGAGTTTCCTGTGCACACTGAAGTCGTAATAATTATCCATATAAATTCTAAAGTTACGCGGATCCTGTGACGGATAATGGTCCACATGAACCCTGGTAATATCCAGCGCATCCTCACCCCTCAGTTTACGCGTGAAATCAGTGAATACTACGATATCCCCCCTGTAGCTGGCACATTGCCGCAGTGAATGCAACGCAAGCTCGAGCAACTCTGCGTTGAAATTCGCATCCTGAAGACAAACCAGCACTACAACATACTTGCTATCAGACATAAGCGGACCAACCCACCCAAAAACCTATTTATTGATTAAAATACAACAAATTAAGATACACCTGAATTTTATCCCGACAACATATTGAAAGTACGCAACACTGTATATAGTATTGGGTGCAACGCACTCAATGCGTGGAAGCCGAAAGCAGGCGTACGAATCAAACCCGCCCAAATATAACAGGAAACCGGCGCACGCAAAAAACAGGAGGGGGCAAAAAACATGGCTATCAACAAGCCCATTTTAATTTTCTTCGTTGTCCTATTGCTGACAGGCACCGGTTGTACCGTTGTGCACACAGTACCATTGGCTGCACGCCCGGGTGATACCGTCATGATTTCCGTCGGCTCCCCGGATGACATGACCAAGGCCAACACCAACCTGACCTATACACCTTCGGGCGGATCGGCAATTGCCATACCAAACAGCGCGATCCGTGCGATTTTCAACCTCTATCCTGACAAGACCAGTGCCGCCTGGTTGTATTCCAGTGCCGACTTGATCGAAAACGAATCGGGCCATGGACCATGGACTACGGTACTTGTAGTTGACCTGCCTACCGGCGGTGTACTTCCGCAGGGAACCGGAACCCTTCAGGTCAATACAACAGCCACTTACAGCGGTATCGTTCCGGGCGTCAACGGCAGAGATATAGCACTGGAAATACTACCCGGCACCGGATCCCCCAGTTCGTTTGATTATCTGGGTTTTGGTGGGGTACAGCTCCAGGGCAACCTGGCTGAACTTGAACCCATGAAAAAACTTCAGTTCAGGCCGAATTTCACCGGTTACGACGACATCAACACCTACGGAGCTGTCGAAATCAGAATCGGCATTGACAGCAGCGGGGTCAATGATGACGATTTCAACGTTATTACTGATGACAAGATCGGCAGTCTGCAAACCCGGCGCGTACACAGCACCTGGAATAAAACCCGGTTCGAACTGACCGTCTACTTCATTAGCCCGATAGGAAAATTACACTACTCCGATGTCAACTTCTCTGTCATATCGACAGAACTGCAACGCCAGTTTGAAGCCGCCGAGCAAAACGTCGGAACAGACATAACGATAAATTCTGTAACCTGGTATGACATTAACGGTGCAGTCGATACAAACGGCCCGCCAATTACCATCGTCAACCAGACAGGCACCTGAATAAAAACGGGCTATCCCGGCATCAAGGAAAACTGACAAGGCCCAGCGCTTTTCGTTGAATGGACAGAATGTCGCCGATGCCAATCACCCCGTTAGGTGATGGCTCACCACCAATGAGCGGTGCTACGTCGCCATGTTGTAGCTGTTCACGCGTAGCAATGACACCCCGGACAGGTATCCTTAAACCGATCAGAACATCCGATGCGTCGATCTGACCGTCAGCGTTCAGGTCACCATCCGGTACCATGGCCACATCACCGTCGCGCACCGCCCAGACATAAAGAGCCGTATCCCTGATGAAGAAGTCCTGGTAGCCGTTACCCATCCCCAGGGTAAAGCCTTTCCCGGGGTCGGCAGGATGAACAGTCATTATCCAGAACCGCCTGCCAATAGCCCGGTGAAGGGACCGGTTGTAACTTCGACATGCAGTATTTCACTTAGTTGTTTCCCTCGACAATACCTGATATTGGCCACACACAGAATTCCACAGCAGCAACCAATACCGTCCCTTATTACCAGGCAAAAAACATACCCCGAACGATATTTTTCTTTCCTTTCAAAAGGTTGCACCATTTCTTATCTATTGCGACACCCAAACTGTCAGCATTCCCGACACACACAGGATCAGAAACTTATCGATCCTCAATTTCGCCTGTATGCCTTATAATGCAAAAAACAGCTTGAAAAATAATGAGTAACCAGATGTCAGCCACCCCCTGCCACGACGAATGCACCTACCTGATCAAGCTGGCCAGCCGGCTGGAGAAATCCATGACGGAGGAGGATGGCCAAATGAAAGGCTGGTATAACAAAATCAATACCCTGCTCCGGTCTCCGGATCTCGAAAGCCTGAAGGGGGAGCGGGGGCTGGAAAATTTATCCCTGCAACTGCGTACCATATGGTTGCGATATGCCAGTTATATTTCCAGCCGCTACCTGAAATCACCGCCTCATTTTCAGGTAGTGCATCTGCCTTCAGGCGAAAAAAACCCCTTCCCTTACGAGCGCTGGAACCAGCCTGCGAGCCTGGAACAACGTGCCGCGACCTACCGCCACGCGCCCGCAGGCTGGAAAGCGGATCACATCATATTTAACAGTGGCATGGGAGCAGTAACCTGCCTGCTACAGGTGATACGCAAATTATTCGAACCCAAACCAGGGAATCCTTTGTCTTTTCACGGTGTAGGCGGCTATTTTGAAATTATGGACCTGATGCAGTTCACGCATGACGAACTGTACCGGTTCCGGATCTTTCAGGACCAGAAACAGTTCCAGCACTCTGTAGCCCGGGGTGAATCACCGCTGGTTTACATTGAACCTGTCTTTACCCTGCTTGGCCGCCTGGAAGTATTCGATATGGACAGCTTCATTGCAGCCTGGCGCCAGCGCCCCGACAGCGTACCAACAGCCATCGTTCTTGATACAACATTCGTGGGCAACCGATTTCCGGTACAGGAGTTCCTGGAACGTCTGGCACCTCACAAACCCAGGGTCGTTATACAGATCTCCTCAACCCTGAAACTGGACCAGGAAGGGCTCGAATTCTCCAATGCCGGATTGATGAGCATATTTTCGACCACCGAACCCATTGTCAACGGTATTGCACGGCGCATGCGAAAGTATCGGGCAGCCATGGGGCTCGGCCTGACGCTGGAACAGACAGCCGCGCTGGATTACCCGGGATTCCTGGACACCGACCTATGCGATCGGCACAGTGCCGGTGTATTCAAAAACAATGCCCGTCTGGCGAGGAAACTGGAGGTCGGTGATAACCTGCTGTTCATCGCCAGGTTCCACCCGGTGCTGCAGGAAAATCATCAATCCACACCCTGGGCGGTTGCACCCTTTGTGAACCTGCAATTGAGAAGTGAAACCGATCAGCATGAACGTGAATTGCTGAAACATGTGATCTTCAAGGAAGCCAGTCAGCGCGGCCTGACATTCAAACCCGGATCCAGTTTCGGATTCCGCGCCCACCGGGTGGAAACGAGCATTCAGGACGAGCGCGGCGGGGTCCAGGTCATACGTGTAGCCATGGGCTGTCGTGAAGGTCCATCAGCAGAGGGCACTATCCACCTTCTGAATGACATCAGCCACATGAGAACGTTTGATAATATCAAATCCAGATACCCCGAACTGATGGAGACCATACGAAAATTCGAGGAGCTTTAGGGAAAACGCTCCTGCAAAAAACAGATCATGGATCGCGGGAAACGGAAATCACTTGAAATATTTTTCCAGGATTTGTTTTTCAGGCTATCATACAAACTGCAACCGGTGACTAGTGAATGTCGATACTAAATCCAGCGATAAAGGTGAAAAAAGATAGCGTCATCGAGGGTGCGGGCCTTGTAACCGACAGGTTTCTTCCAGCCGGCGAAATCCTTTTTAAATTCGACGATACAAAGCCTCCGGCACACCACTACGAGATGGTGGACTGGCCACCACAAAGACGCATCAGGTTCCTGGCATTTGCCATCCAGATAGGCAAAGATGACTTCTCATTCAGACAGGGGGATATAAAATACATAAATCACTCCTGCGACCCGACCGGCTGGTGGTTGAATTACGGAATACTCACCGCGCGCAGGGATATCCAGCCTGGAGAAGAAATAACCTACGACTATTCGACAGCGGATATAACGCTGACTTACCGGATGGAATGCCTGTGTGGGACTGATGCCTGCCGGGGTGTTGTTACCAACATGGATTACCTTAATCCTGATTTCCAGAAAAAATACGCGGATCACCTGCCCGAACATGTTGTAGATGCTATAAGTGAGGCACAGTCCGGTGACACTGATTCTAGGAAGTACCCTGTTGACCAGATCCCCGATCATGTTATCGATGCTGTCAGACAGGCAAAATTGAAAGCACCGGAGCTCCGGACAAAATTCGGCAATCAATACATCTTCGAGATGGTCAGGCAGGCAATCCAGCAGGCAAAATCGGGCGACCCTGAATTTCACAGGAAACACGGTGACAAGTATCTTTTCGATATGATCCGCGAACTGGTACTGAAGCGCTAGCCCGCATTTCTCAGCTCGCTGATTTGAGAATGGATCCGGTTAGAGAATACTTGTGCCAATCCTGTAAACACACTCGCGTTAAAAACGTGGCCACTTCACATCCACCGCCGGTATTCCGTTGAATGAGGTATTCCATTCCACGGAATAAGTACTAACATTTCCGAAAACCACCTGTTTCCCGCAACCTAATCCCGCATCTGTAATGACATCCGCAGAGTAGGGCACATAGTATTTTCCGATAAAATCCGACTCATAACAGGAAGGCCCGAAGAATTGTACTACGCACCCCTTGTCATGATGTGGTTCAAAGCGGTGCAATAATCTGGGTGATGACCAGTGCAGGTGGCTCTTGCCGGACAGATTCAGCGTACATCTGATGATGTCCCCGGCACGAGACAGGTTAACGATTGTGCCAACCGCATAACCTGCCGACTCGGCATACCAGCGCCCCGGTTCAAACAGTATGGAACAGGGTTCAGGGAATAACCTTCGGGCATACTCCAGAGCTTCACTGATCTCCTGATTGGAAAGGTGATGCCAGCCTCCACCCAGGTTGATGTACCTTACGGGCTCATTCAGCAGGCTTGCCAACTTCGACAGCCCGTTAACCATGGTTTTATAAGTGGATAGCCTGTTCACCTCACTGCCGTGGTGAACATGAAACCCGACCGGTTGGCTTTTCTGCACTTTCGGGTCCCGTAAAAGTCTTTCCACTTCGTTTATGGTGAAACCGAAGCGGGTGACCGGGTAGTAGGCCGGGTCAGCGGGTTTCGATCCCTCCAGGAGACCTGGTCCCTGAATTCTCAGGAGGTAGTCTCCGGGTTTTTCCTGCGCAAGGTGCCGTTCGAGCTGGAACCGGCTATCGAGCACAACAACGAGGTCGTTTCCCTTGCTACGAAAGGCATCCAGATCATCCGCCATCACAGGCGATGTAACCGAAACCAGTTTACCCTGGAGTTCATCGTGCAACAGCGCATACTCCGCCAGGTTGGATACATCGAATCCATCAAGGCATTGATGCGCCAACGCCAAAAACCCGGGGTCTGTACAACTCTTGACCGCCAGAAGAGGGGTTACCGAAAAGGTGCCGGACATCTCGGCCAGCCAGCGCATGCGGTTTTCTATCGCGTTCAGGTCAAATGCCAGCGTTGGCCCGGTGATCCCCGCTGTTTCCAACCAGTTATAGACAGGATGTGAAGGTACATTGTTCATCCTGGCGCGCTGCAGCGCAACGGCAAACTTTTCCTTGCCCGCTTTGGGTTTGCCGAACTGCTCAAGTTCAATCAGGATAGTCATGCGAAAGGGGGAGTTGCAGCTTGATTACACCTGAATTCGATAGCAATATTGTACCGTCGCCTGCGCGTTAGTAAAGGGCAACAGCCTGTACCGCACATCAGGAACACTTCACATCCGGATATGAGATATTGACCATGAACGCCCGGGGCAACGGGTTACAGAAACAAAAAGCCGACGCTCTGGGATTACTCCGGCAAAACCGGCTTGAGGAAGCACTGGGAGCATGCCGGCGCATCTGCGACTCGGAGCCGGGAAATGCGGAAAACTGGTATGTACTTGCGACCGTGCATGGACAGCTTGGTCAACTGAACCCCGCCGCCGACTGCTATCGACGCACAACGGAACTCCAACCCGATTTTTTGGCAGCCCACTGTAATCTGGGTCAGGTACTGCAACGCCTGACCAGATACCCGGAAGCAGAATCGAGTTACCGAAAGGCAGTACAACTGAGGCCCGACGATCCCGGACTTTTATTAACTCTGGGAAACCTGCTGTTTGCACAGGGCAAGGTTGCAGAGAGCGAATCATGCTACGCAGGCGCACTGCGCCTGAAACCCGATTACACTGAAGCCTGGGCCAACCTTGGCAAGGCGCAACAATCACAGGGGCAGTTCTCTGAAGCGGAAAAAAACTTCCGCAAGGCCGTGGAGATACAACCTGACTCCTTCGATTCATACAACGAACTTGGAATGAGTCTGAGTGGACAGGGAAATCTTGACAAAGCGATACAGGCCTATCGCAAGGCACTTGCGCTGAAACCCGATTTCCACGTAGCATGCAGCAATCTTTTACTGACGCTTAATTACACACCGGGCTACACGACCGACCAGATCTTTGCGGAACACAGGAATCAGGGGAAAACAGCATTCCGACCCATCAGGCGATTTGGAAAATACAGGAATACCCCAGATCATGTTCGCCGCTTGCGCATCGGATACGTGTCAGCGGATTTCAGAGACCACTCCGTTGCACACTTCTTTGAGACATTACCAACGCATCACAACCACGAAAAGTTTGAAATAATCTGTTACTCAGACGTCAGTGGCGGCGACTCCGTGACCAGGCGTCTGAAAAAAATGTCCGACGGCTGGCGTTCGATCTGCGGACAGCCAAACGAAAAAGTCGCCGAACTGATCCACGGCGATCAAGTCGATCTGCTGGTGGATTTAAGCGGTCATACCGCACACAACCGCCTGCCGGTATTTGCGTCACGGCCGGCGCCGGTCCAGATAAGCTACCTGGGATACCCGAACACCACGGGCCTGACTGAAATCGACTACCGGCTGACAGACCGGGTGGCCGACCCGGAAGGAAATACCGAGGCATACTTTACCGAGAAGCTCATCCGCCTGCCCGGTTGCTTCCTCTGCTACACCCCCCCTGAAGGCACAATACCGGCTGCGATATGCCCTTCGGAGAAAGGCCGGTATGTGACCTTTGGCTCTTTCAATAACTTCACCAAGATGACTACAGAAGTACTGGAGGTATGGGCATCCCTTCTGAATTCGGTTCCCGACTCCAGATTGCTACTAAAGAATTTTGCCCTGTCAGACCCGCAGGTGCGTGAGCATTGCTATTCCGTTTTCGAACAGTTTGGAGTTCACAGGGATCGTCTTGAGCTGCATGACGCCGTCCTGTCGAAAGGCGAGCACCTCAAGCTGTACGAACGTATAGACGTCGGGCTGGACACCTTCCCCTACAACGGGACAACGACGACCTGCGAGGCGCTCTGGATGGGCGTTCCGGTCATCGTCCTGGAAGGTGACCGCCACGCAGGGCGGGTCGGGGCGAGCCTGATGTCAACCCTTGATCTTCGGCAACTGATCGCCCATGACAAGGACGAGTATTGTTCACTGGCGGCTTCACTCGCAGACAATATACGCCAGCGACGGAAATGGCGAACCTCACTTCGCAACATTATGGAAGATTCGCCACTTTGTGACGGTCCTGCTTTTGTTCGTAATCTTGAGTCAGCATACCGTGATATGTGGTCACGATGGTGTGCGAATCATGACTGACCTGCCTCAGGTGGATTGGCCGCATTAAGTCGAGGGCAGGATAAAAACCTGCATACTGGTCACGCCGAAAAACAATACACCGGAATTAAAGCCTGAATCCATACCGCGCAAGCCATTCCGAGGTGGCCGCCATGAGCTCCGCCTGTTCCTCACCAGACAAAACACTGCGCCATTCGCCATCCCTGCCCGAGCTGATGTGGTTTGTCTGGAACCCGGTGGCATGATCGTAAACACGGAAACTCCCGTCAAGATTCTGTGCACTGGAATATTCCGCGGATCCGCTTTCGCTCTGAACGTTTCCATTGTTATCCAGCTCAACGGATTCAAGCTTTTTCAACCGGCGTGCAACTTCTTCCCGGGAGAACTCAAGGGCAATCGCCTCTATATCCGACTCCTTGACTCGCAGCGAAAGGAAACCCATCAGATCCCTGATTGTTTCCTGCGGCTTTAGCGTGAGCGCGTCGTAGCACACAGGTAACACATGGGGATGCCTGCTCCGCAAATAGTGATCCGTCAGACTCATCGATCCTTTAGCCACTGAAAGCCCCTTTTCAAAAGAACATTTCATAAAGCGCATGTACGACAGCATGGCATCGCGTATATCCCTGTAGTTACAGATTATCCGCATATGCTCCTGGCCGACGGGGACCTGGAAATGCGTCTTGATGCAATACATCTGGTCCGGCGCCGGCGGCCGGGACAGGGCCTCCTGGATGACCGGTGTTTCATCCAGCGGAACACTGTCAGGCCAGGGCGTCTTGCCGGCGGCCTGTATCAGCTTCCTGCAGACATTATAGGTCCACATCGAGCCGGATCTCGGCATGCCGGCAACAAATATTATCGGATTAAAACCCATAGCTACATATTCATAAAACAGATCATGAAAATCATAAACTTTTTCGGCTTTGCCTTGTATCGAAGAAGAATTATGCCGTGTTTTATCACCTGCCCGATGTTACTATAATTACCGTCATTACACGATCAGGGAAACCCCTATTAATCCGTCATTGCAGGCGTAGCGCAGCAATGACAAGCACATATACGGCACCAATCCGCTACTGGATCGGGCTACCGGTTTCAGTACATTGCCCAGATGGCGATACATTCCAATACACACAACAGGAAACGGAAAGCCCGTCATCTGGCCGGCAGCAACCGCCTGGGTGAAGCGCGTGAACTTTACCTGAAGATCTGCCGCAAAACGCCACAGGATAAAGAGGCATGGCTCGAACTTTCTGTGGTAAGCCGTAAACTGGGCGCCCTGCAAGAAGCCGAACAGGCCTGCCGCAAGGTTCTTGAGCATCACCCGAACGATCCGGATGCCCTGCATGCACTTGGTGCAGTGCTGCACCGGCAACAGCGGATGGCCGAGGCTGTCGCCTGCTACCAACAGGCGTTACAGATCAACCCTGACAATGTGGAAACACACTATTTTCTTGCCAATGCGTTCCGCGAACAGGGGGCTATTGCCGATGCCGAGGCTGAATACCAAAATACCATTGCCTTGCAACCGGATCACATCGAGGCGCTGAACAATCTCTCTGCCCTTCTGACCAACCAGGGCGAGGTTCAGCGAGCCGCCGAACTGTTGCGACGTGCGCTACAGATCCAGCCGAACAGCCACCAGATGCTGATTAACCTGGGTCGTACGAGTCTGCACGCCGGGAATGCAAACGAGGCAGAAGCAGCCTTCCGGCAAGTCATCAAGCTGCAGCCCGGGTTGGCAGATGCCCACAGCAATCTGCTGGCCTGTCTGAATTACCTGCAGGATCGCGATTCCCTTGCCATTTTCGAGGATCACCGCCACTGGAGCGAGATCCACACCAGCTCCATCCAGCTGTTTACCGCATGGTCAAACAAACCGGATCCGCAACGTCGGCTGCGGGTAGGTTATGTCTCCCCGGATCTGTGCGAGCATTCCGTGGCCCGGTTCCTGGAGCCGGTGCTGTCCCGACATGACCGGAAGCAATTCGAGGTAACATGCTATTCTGATGTGGCACACCCGGACGCCACCACGACGCGTCTGCGCGGACTGTGCGCCCATTGGCGGGAAACATCCGGCCTTTCCCACGAACAGCTTGCAGAATGCATAAGAAAAGACAGGATCGACATTCTGGTCGACCTGACGGGACACACCGCGCACAACCGGCTGCCGATGTTTGCGCGCAAACCCGCGCCGATCCAGGTGACCTGGCTGGGGTATCCGAACACCACCGGCCTATCGGCCATTGACTTCCGCCTGACCGATGCCCGGGCCGACCCACCAGGAGACACCGAGGCGTTACATACAGAAACCCTGGTCCGGTTGCCATTCGGTTTTCTCTGCTACGGCGCCCCGCAGGACGCCCCGGAAACAGGACAGCCGCCGTCGCAATCGGCAGGGCATGTCACCTTCGGTTCGTTCAACAACCTGGCCAAGACGACGCCGGAGGTCATCCGCGTCTGGTCCCGGATCCTGGCTGCTGTGCCAGACTCCCGTCTGCTGCTGAAAAGCAGGGCCACGGGCGATCCGGGCGCCAGGCAACAGTTACTCTCCCGATTTGGGAAATTGGGGATAAACAGTGAGCGAATCGGGTTTCTGGATCCACTACCCTCCCATTACGCACACCTGTCGGCCTACCGCCAGATCGATATTGCCCTGGATACCTTTCCTTACAACGGCACCACCACCACTTGCGAAGCTCTGTGGATGGGCGTTCCGGTAATTACTCTTGCCGGGCGGGTACACGCCGCCCGTGTCGGGGCCAGTCTGTTGGCGCAGGTGGGACTGGAGGACCTGGTCACAGCAGACGAGGATGAATATGTCAGCACAGCGGTTCAGCTGTCAGGAAACACAGAGCGGGTGGCTGCGATCCGTAACGGGCTGCGCGAGACCCTGCGTTACTCGTCCCTGTGTGACGAGGGCGGGTTCACCATAGAGCTGGAGCAGGCTTATCGGCGCATGTGGACCGACTGGTGCCGGTCGCAGAACAATAATAATTGAGGGGACTGCATGTCGATGCCACCGGAAAGTAATCACGCTATGGTTGCCCGCCTGCTGGAAAGCGCATTGCAACAGCACCAGGGCGGTGCGCTTGCAGCGGCAGAAAAACTATACCGGGAAGTACTGGAACACGGCGCAGAACATCCACGAGCGCTGTATCTTCTTGGTACGCTAAAGGCTCAACGCGGTGACCCTGCCGAAGCGGCCCGCCACCTCCGGGAGGCGACCAGGCTGGATCCAACCTTCAGCGGAGCCTGGATCAACCTGGGGAACGCCCTGCTGCAGCTTGGCAATGCGGATGAAGCCGGGACCTGTTACCACAAGGCCATTGCAACCGACCCGAACCTTACAGACGCCCATTTCGGCCTCGGCCGCGCCCTGCTCTCGTTGCGACGCCATACGGAAGCCCAAAGCCACTTTGAACGGGCGCTGACACTCAAGCCGGATTTTGCAAATGCCCGTTATCAGCTTGGGAAAGCCCTTGAACAGCAGGGAGAGCTGACCGAAGCCGTGGCGTGTTATCATCAGGCCCTGCAACAGAACCCCCGCCTGCTGCACATCAACACCGACCTGGGCAGAGCCCTGCGCACCCTGGGCAGGCTGGACGAAGCCCTGAACGCCTTCAGGGAAATCATTCGTGCAAACCCCGATGCCGCGGGCGCCTGGAATAATCTGGGCAACGTTCTGCGCCAGCTCGCCCGCATGGGGGAAGCCGCCGACTGCTACCGTCGCGCCCTGACCATCGAACCGGAGATGGCCGAAGCCTGGAACAATCTTGGCAATGTCCTGAAGGCGCTCGGGCAACTTGACGATGCAGCTGATGCCTACCGCCGCGCCGTAGAACTGAAGCCCGGTTTCACACAGGCGCACGGCAACCTGCTACTGTGCCTGAACTACATCCCGGCCTGTGATGAAAAACAACTGTTCCGCGAACATAAGCGTTGGGCGGAGATCCACGCCACCCCTCAGCAGGCTGCCGGAAACCATACAAATTCTCCGGACCCGGATCGTCGTCTGCGGATTGGCTATGTATCCCCCGATCTGCGAACCCATGCCGTGACCCGGTTCTTCGAACCCCTGTTCGCCCATCACGATCATGGAGTGGTCGAGACAACCTGCTACGCACAGCTGATTCAGGACGACGACACAACGCGCCGCCTGCAGTCCCTGTCCGACGGCTGGCACCGTACAGTGGGCATGACCCACCAGGAGCTGGCCGAACAGATTCGGAATGACGGTATCGATATCCTCGTCGATCTCGCGGGGCATACCGCGCGAAACCGCCTGCCGGTGTTCGGGCTACGTCCGGCGCCCGTTCAGGTCTCGTGGCTCGGCTACCCGAACACCACGGGCATGTCGAGCATCGATTACCGCCTGACCGACGCCATCACCGACCCCGATGGTGCCGATACCCTCTATACCGAGAAACTGATACGCCTGGAAGCGGGACTGACCCGCTACCTGCCGCCAGCCGACGCACCGGAACCCGGCCCCCTGCCCGCCCGGGAAACAGCGCGGGTAACCTTCGGCTCATTGAATAACCTGGTCAAACTCAACGACGCGGTGATCAGTCTCTGGAGCCGGGTATTAAAACGGGCTCCCGGTTCTCGTCTGCTGCTGTTCCGCGACATGTTGCAGAGCGGTGTCGAAGAGCGGATCCGGGCTGAGTTTGCCCGGCACGGAATTAACGGCGAACAACTCGAACTGCGCTACGAGCAGATCAGCCAGTGTTCCTACCTGTCTGTTTATCGGGAGATTGATATCGCCCTGGATCCGTTTCCGTGGAATGGCCACGTCACCACCTGCGAGGCTCTCTGGATGGGGGTGCCGGTGATTACTCTCCTGGGACCCGTGCACCGGGGACGCCTGTCAGCCAGCGTAATGCACCAGGTTGGCCTGGAAGAGTTAGTCGCGGAAAATCCGGATGACTATGTCTACATCGCCGGCGAGCTGGCCGGCGACCTGGAACGGCTGGTGCAACTGCACACAGGCCTGCGTCAACAGGTAGCGGAATCACCACTGTGTGACGGTCCGGGCCTGGCACGCGAGGTGGAGGCAATCTACCGCCGGATCTGGCGCCACTGGTGTACAACATAATCCTGGGGAATCTTTTAGTCACAGTGAATGCCGGCGGCCTCCAGCTGGTCGCGCAGGGGCTGAAGATATTTTTCGTAATTTTTCCAACGACCGAGTGACCGGGTATACATAGGTTGGCGCACCTGATCATAACTCAGCGTAAAAATGAAGCGGTCCGTTTTGTGAAAATCGAGGCAGCACTCGTTCCACTCAAGACCACAGAACCCGACTATCTCCCGGCTGAACCTCTCCTGCTCACAAACAAGATCGGCATAGGACACCTGCAAAATACGATCCGGGAAGACGCTCATCCAGTGCTGCATCAACCGCTGGTACTGGATATAGAACTCCCCGACCGTCTTCAGGTCATAGGAAAAATCATGTCCTATCGTGCCGAAGTCGGCAAAGAAGCAGGAGAGGCAGGTATCGAGTGGATGGCGTACACACTGAATAATGCGGGCTCCGGGAAAAAGCTGGACTATCAACCCGACGTAAACCAGATTGTAAGGCATCTTGTCAGTGACCCTGGTTGCGCTACCACCAAGTGTCTCAAGCTCGTGCAGGTGATCTTCTGCCGCCGAGTCGAGTGAATTCTGCGTAATATATCTGGCCAGCCGGGGATAGTTCAGCCCCGGATAGTCATTCGAAAAGTGCTGCACTATCCTGGAAATATGCGACAGCTCCCCGGCGCCGAATACCCCCGGGTGCGATGCAAGTATCTGTTCGACGAGGCTGGTTCCGGAACGCGGCATACCGACGATGAACACTGGCAGCTCGGACTGATTGTCGGCACAGGACATATTCCGGATAAAGTCCTGGCTGTAAGTCGCAGTGATCTCGTCCACCAGGTGAACTTGCGCTTCGCTGTCAAAGCGGGAACCGGTCAGGTCGTTGGCCTGCCCGAAATGGTGGAACGCCGTATCGTAATCACCAATTTCATCATAGTGCTTGCCCAGCTGGAAATGGATTCCCGCCGCTGCTTCGGTACGCATGGTATCCTGTCGCTCGCCGAGGAAACGCTCCAGCTCCCTGACAGCCTGCTCGCGCTGCCCGATGTGCTTGCTGATATCAAAGTACACAGGGATTGCACCGTCATACCCGGCTTCCATCAAGGGCTGCAAGATGTCATAGGCTTTCCGGTACTCTCCCAACTGTTCCAGTATCCTGGCCTGCCCGAGGATCACTTCGCGCCATCCGGGCACAAGCCGGGCTGCATGTTCGTAACTGAGCAGTGCTTCCTGCAGTCTGCCGGCATGATGCAGCGCATTGGCCAGCGCCCGGTGCGCACCGGCAAACTCCGGTTTGGCACTCACCGCCTGCTGCAGAATTTCAATGGCCTCCTCATACCGGCTCCTGGAAACAAGGGCGTCCCCCAGATTGGCCATCGTCTCGACACTGTGCGGCTGCAGTTGCAATGCTCGGCGCAGCAGGGCGATCGCCTCCTCCGCCTCGCCAAGATTCCTCAGGTGAGTACCCAGGTTGTTCAGGCCCGCGAAATGATCCGGACTGAGTTCGAGCAACCGGCGGTAGGCCCCGGTTGCCTCTTCGAGAAGACCGGATTCCCGAAGCGCATTGGCAAGAAAATACTGCGCCTCCACAAATCCGGAATCCAGCCGTATCGCCTCGCGGTAGCAGGACAGCGCCTCATCCAGCCGACCCTGCTGCTGAAGGGCCCCACCCAGCGCCTGGTGGGCAGGCGCATAGCCCGGCTGTATCGAGACGGCCTGACGACAGCATCGCTCAGCTGCGCTGAAATCCCGCAAGCGACGACAGGTAATACCGAGTTTTACCCAGACCTCAACATCCCCGGGGTTCAGCTTGCACAACTTTTCATAGCAGTTTTTTGCCTCCGACAGCTGGTTATGAACCAGAAATGTCTCGGCCTGTTTTTTCAGTTTTCTGATTTGAGCGGTGTTTCCTGTCATAGTCATCTGGCAATCAGGAAATTCATTCTGCCGGCAAGCTGTTCAGGGCTTCCATAAGCGGGCGAAGATGCGCCCGGTAATGCTTCCAGCGGCACACGGATTTTGTATAGATGGGCTGGCGAACCTGGCCATAACTTGGCGTATTGACATCCCGCTTTGTGGCATAGAACTCAAGACACCGGTCATCCCAATCCAGGCCGCAGAATTCCACCAGAGCACGGCTAACCCGTTCCGGTTCCGCAACAAGCTGTTCATACTGGACGTTCAGCACAGGAATACTGAGCACGTCATTCCAGTAGGCCATCAGCTTCCGGTAGATCCCGTAGTACTGCCCGAGGCGGGTCAGATCGCACGCGTAGGCATGTTGCGGCGTAAATAACTGGAAATAGATCGAGGCACAGGTATCCAGCGGCTCGCGAGCAATATGAATGATGTGCGCCCCGGGGAACAGTCGTGAAATAAGACCAAGGTGCATAAAATTGTGCGGGCACTTGTCGACAACGCGATTCGCCGCACCGGAAAGCACATCCAGCTGGTGCAGGTGGCGGGCGGCGTACCGCTCCAGCGTCTGCCCGGTGGCACCGGCAAGGCCCTCCGGATAAAACGACCGGTAACGGGTTCCCGGGCACAGCGACCTGGCAATATCTTCTATGGCCCGAAGCTCACCGGCCCCGTGCACCTCCGGGTGACTGGCGAGAATCTGTTCCACCAGGGTCGTTCCGGAACGCGGCATACCGACCACGAATATCGGGCAGGCCGACCTGTTTTCCGCCTCGGGAAGCGCATTCCAGAAATCCCGGCCACAGGTTTCTGTCCGTTGGGCAATACGTTGCGCCTGCGCATCGATGGTGTCTACATCCCGGGCCTGCGCGACAACGCGACAAGTAAATTCATTCGCCTTTCTGTAATGCTCGAATGACCGGTCATACTCTTCTGCACGATCAAGCAACTTGCCCAGCTTGTAGTGAATTTCAGTACAGGTCTGCCGGTCAGGCGTATTCCGGGAGAGCGTCTGCTCCAGCAGGCGTATTGCCTCATCGGGATTATCCAGTTGCATCGACAGCTCCGCAAAAGGCAGGACGACCCCGACGTGGGCGGAACCCGCGTCGATAAAGGGTTTCAGAAGCCTGAAGGCCTCCTCAAGTTCACCCCGTCTTTCGAGGACATGCGCCTGTGCGCCAATGGCATACGCATCATCCGGCTGAATACCGGCTGCCTTTCGGTAGCATTGCAGGGCCTGGTCATACCGCCCTACTTTGGTCAGTATGTTTCCAAGCGCATAGTTTGCCTGGTACGACCCGGGGTCCGATTGCACCGCCCGTTCCAGAATCTGAAGGGCCTCCCCGTCCTTGCCCTGGGAGACCAGGGCCTGCCCGAGATTCAGCAGAATGTCGGTATTTCCCGGCTCGGCGCCAAGTGCCTTTTTCAGCCACGCTTCCGCCTCGCCAGGTCGCCCGATGTCCGTGTACAGGACACCAAGACTTGCCATGGCCTGGATAAAATCCGGCGCCAGTTCCAGCGCCTTTAAATGACAGGACTCCGCCTCACCATACTCCCCCAGCCGGGCCAGCGCGTTTGCCAGGAAAAGGTGCGCATTGGCAAAATCCGGACGTAAACCGATCGCCTGTTTAAACTCTGCCACCGCCTCATCCAGCCTGTCCTGGCGCTCAAGCGCCGAACCCAGAACATGGTGTGCCAGGGCATGGTTCGGGGCGACTTTCAGCACGCGCAAACAACCGGCTTCGGCTTTCTTCGGGTCGTCCTGCCGCAATCGGACGACGGCCAGCATAACCCGGGCGTCGGCGTCCATTTTGTCTGTATTGCAGATTTTCTCGTAGAGATCGGCCGCCTCGGACAACCTGTTTTCGGCCAGCAGGGCGTCAGCCCGCTTCCTCAATGAACGTGTAACGATATTTTTCCCGGGCATAATGAAGAATATAGAATATAATTGTCTGTTACATTGTAGTCATCATAATTGCTAATTTTACAGTAAAACTTCCCCCCCATGTCCAAAATCAACCTTCACAAGCTGGCTACAGAACTGAAATCGCTCATCAAAAGCGGCAGACTGTCCGGGTCCACACTGAACGAAGCACACGCCCTGTACGAACAACTGCACAGTTCGAGACACAACAGCACTGATCTCCCACTGACGCTGGCCGTCCTTTACAGGAAATCAAGGCTGTTCAGGGAAGCCGCCAGCGTGTGTGGACAGGTATTGGCGCTGCAGCCACACAATGCACTGGCGCATCATATCATCGGGTCAATCCAGCAGTGCCAGGGGAACCACGATGCGGCCATTGCCAGCTACAGAACCGCTATTAACCTGGATAGCACACTGGCCGAAACGCATT